>NZ_JAMXXZ010000047.1:0-10243 GCF_024129285.1 Acinetobacter sp. S4397-1 | reverse complement strand
TTTTTAAAGATGGTAATGCTTATATCGTAGATTATCAGGACTATCATTGAGGTAAATATGATGATGAACAATCCAGCGCATGCAGGTGAACTCGTTTTAGAATGGCTAGATGGCCTAAAAGAAGAAGGACAAGCGATTACAGTTACAGAGCTTGCTGAACGTATCCAAGTTACGCGTGTATTACTTTCTAGAATTATCAATGGTAAGGCACCGATCACAGCAGATGTGGCTTTGCGCTTACATGATGCTTTAGGGATCAGCGCAGACCTGTTAATGCGTGTTCAATCAAAGCATTCACTTTGGGTAGAATCACAAAAACAGCGTCCACAGATTCAACCATTTTTTGTCCAGTGTTAATTTTGATTTATGCAAAACATTCAAGATATAGCAGATTGCTTATTTAATTTGGAATCACAGTCCTCAAAAGTCAGACTTAAAAAAGGTTCTAGAATCTTTTTTCTATTTGATACGCATCTAGGTATTTGGCGTGAGCTTTTGCTTAGAAAAGATAGAGATGAACTGTTAGAAAGGACTAGAAATTTTTGTGAGTTTTTAAAAGAAGAAGGAGTTCAAGTGTATGGTTCTCATAAGAAAAAAGACAAATATTTACAACATGTTGAACACTATTTAATTTCACTCAAAGAATAGGATAAGAAATAGATAAAACAGCTTTAGATAGGTTCTAACAGTCGATCTTCGTATAAGAGATTTTATGTTAAATACTTAATATTTCATCTTTGTGGTTTTTTTAGACAACTGTTCCAGAAATAATAAAAATCCATCGAAATCGGTTTAATATCGGGAAGATTTTTTTATCCATACCTGAAAGAAATGAACGAACGTATTACAGAAAATTTGGTCCGTGACCAATTACGCAAATTTGGATATTATTCTGAAGAAAATCAAATTGTTGTCGAAGAACAAAAATCACAGATTAAAAGAGTTCAAACATTATTAAAAACAGCTAGTAAAGCTGGAACAGGTAAAGGTGGATATCCTGAATTTATAATTAATTGGGAAGTAGATCCTAATTTTTTAATTGTCATAGAATGCAAAGCCGATACTAGATATCATGAAAGTCCTTCTTTAGACAAGGTAAAAGATTGCGCTGTAGATGGGGTTCTTCATTATGCGAAGGCTTTATCTAAAGAATTTACAGTACTTGCTATTGCCGTTAGTGGTACGACAGCAGAATCAATGAAAGTTAGTAATTTTCTTTACCCTTGCGGTGGTACTGAATATAAAGTCTTAGCAAACCAAGATGGCTTAAGTATTAATAAAATAGTATCTTTTAATGATTACTATAAATTAGCTTCATATGATCCTGAAGTTGAAAGAAAAAGACATCATGACTTAATTGCATTTTCTAAAAAGTTACATGAATTAATTTGGACTGCTGCAAAAATTTCAGAAGAAGAAAAACCACTTTTAGTGAGTGGCACGCTTTTAGCCTTAATGTATAAACCATTTTTACAAACTTTCGAGGTCTATAGCCCAGAGGCTATGCCTGCTAAATGGTTAGAGGCCATAAATGAAGTTTTAGAAGAGGCTGACATTCCTAAAGCTAAGAAAAAAACAATGGTACAACCTTATGCAGGTATTGCCACTCAACCTAATTTAGGAAAGCCAGATCCAAAGACTAAGAAAAAATATCCTAAAGGTGTTTTATACGAAATTATTAAGGAAATTAATGAGCACGTATGGCCGTTTATTAGTGTTTATCATAATTTTGATGTAGTGGGACACTTTTACGGAGAGTTTTTAAAATATACCGGTGGTGATAAAAAGGCATTAGGTATCGTATTAACTCCTCGACATATAACGGAGTTATTCTGTGATTTAGCTCAAGTATCAAAAAAGGATACAGTAATTGATATCTGTGCTGGTACAGGTGGTTTCTTAATATCTGCTATGCAGGCAATGATGAAACAAGCTGTAACGGATGATGAAAGAAATAATATTAAAAAAAGACAGCTTATTGGTATAGAAAATAACCCTAAGATGTACGCTTTGGCGGCTTCTAATATGATTTTGCGTGGAGATGGTAAAGCAAACCTATTTCAGAGTAGTTGCTTTGAACCGACTTTACAAAAAATTATTAAGAATCCTGATTCTAGCGTAGATTTTATTCGCCCAAATATTGGCTTATTAAATCCTCCATACGCACAATCAAAAAGTGATGCTGAATTACATGAACTATCTTTTGTAAAAGAAATGTTAGATCTACTTGAAGAAGGTGGGACTGGTATCGCCATTATTCCTGTTAGTTGTGTAATTACTCCAAGTAAAGCTAAATCTGAGATTGTTAAGCACCATACATTAAAAGCTGTTATGTCGATGCCGAGTGAATTATTTTATCCAGTAGGCACTGTTACCTGTATTGTAGTTTTTGAAGCTCATAAACCACATATGAGAGATGAAATAGTTGACATACATACAGGCAAAGTAATTTCACCTAAGAAACCTTATAAAAAAACATGGTTTGGATATTGGCGAGAAGATGGCTTTGTTAAGACCAAACATATGGGACGTATTGATCTTTATAACAAATGGGGGCAAATAAAAGAAAGATGGTTAGAGCAATTCCATAATAATGAAGTACATGCGAGTGAATCAGTAACACAGTATGTAACGGATGATGATGAGTGGATTGCTGAAGCATACTTGGAAACTGATTACTCTCAAATTACACAAAGTGACTTTGAAAAAGTTGTAAGAGATTACGCCATGTTTAAATTGTTAAGTGAACATGGAATCCCATCTTCTTCGAATAGTGAAGAGGAATAAAATGATTGAACTACAAGAGATCTTTGAAGTTAAGTACGGAGTTAATCTTGAACTCAACAAATTAACTCAAAGTGATGATGGTGTTAACTTTGTTTCGAGAACAGCAAAAAATAACGGTGTATCTGCAAAAGTTAAGCCTTTAGATAATGTTGATCCAATCCCAGCAGGATGTATTAGTGTTGCTGGAGGTGGTTCAGTCCTAGAGTCATTTTTACAATATGAGCCATTCTATTCTGGGCGAGATATGTACTATCTATCTCCAAAGATAGAGTTAACAGACCAACAGAAGCTTTATTATTGTGCTTGTATTAAGGCTAATAAAGATAAGTATAGTTATGGTCGCCAAGCTAATAGGACTTTGAAATATCTTAAAGTACCAGCTGTAGAAGATATCCCAACGTGGGTTAACAGCACAAATATATCGGTATTTGATGGTGCTCAAAACTCTATTAATAAGTTTTCAGGAGATTTACAGATAAATCCATTAAAGTGGAAAGAGTTCACTTATGAGGAATTATTTGAAATAAAAAAAGGTATCAGATTGACGAAATCAGATATGGTACTAGGAGAAACTCCTTTTATTGGTTCAACTGATTCGAACAATGGTTTAACAGCACTTATTGGACAAAATCCAATACATAAAGGGAATGTTTTAACATTGAATTACAACGGCTCAGTTGGAGAATGCTTCTATCAACCGAAAGATTTTTGGGCTTCAGATGATGTGAATGTTTTATATCCGAAGCAAAGTAAATTTAGTAGATTTAATGTCTATATTGCACTATTTTTTATCCCCTTAATTAAAGTGGAACAGTATCGCTTTAATTATGGTCGAAAATGGCATACTGAGAGAATGAAAATTTCTAAACTTGTTGCTCCAGTTAAAGATGATGCTTCACTTGATCTAGACTTTATGGAAAATTATATAAAGTCTTTACCTTTTAGTTCATCAGTATGAGTATGGAAATAATTATAAAGAAAATCTAAAATTAATATAATACGGATTATGCGAAACGAGAGCCTACTGCTCTCGTTTTTTCATTCTAGAACTGCTAAACTTCTTATACGCCATTGACGTACTTCAACCTATGTTATTCATTGAAACCAGTATTTTTACCAAGCAAATTAAAGAGCTTGTGAGTGATGAAGAGTATCGTCAGCTCCAGCAAGATCTCTTGGTACAGCCTGATAAGGGCGACTTAATCAAGAATGGCGGTGGAATTCGTAAAGTACGCTGTGCTCAAGGCAATAAAGGTAAAAGTGGTGGTATCCGGGTGATCTATTATTGGGTCACAGAGGATGATCAGATCTTTTTCCTGGTGGCTTATCCAAAGTCTGTGAAAGATAACCTGACAGACAAAGAGACCTCTATTTTGCGTCAATTAGTGAAGGAGCAATTTCATGGATAACAACTTATTTGATGACCTGGTTGCTTCAATCAAAGAAGCTGGTGCCATCAAACGCAATGAAATGAAAGCAAGCCGGGTAACTGAGCTTGAATTGCCAGATATTAAGGAAGTACGTGAGAAGACAGGCTTAACCCAGGCAGAGTTTGCTGCACGTTTGCATATCAGTGCCAGAACCCTGCAAAACTGGGAACAAGGCCGTCGCTATCCGACTGGTCCTGCAGCGACTTTAATTCGTATTTTAGACGCTCATCCGACCTTAATTTAAAAAGTTTAGATAATAAAAAACCCCGGCAGGATGCCGGGGTTTTTTGTATTGGTTCGCTCGGTATAACTCCTGTCGTACCTTACAGTCCTTGTGCGTATCGTTGTTCTTATTATTGTGTGGAACTCCTGTTCCTGATGAATCCATCATAGGAAATTGCAGCCAGGTCGTACAGCCGCAAAGGGCCGGAATTGTTGTGAGCATATGCGTACAAAATAGCCTAAATTTTATCCACAAAAATTGGGGATAATTTTAGATGCAAGAGTCTTGTTACTTGGGCGAAAATGCGAAAATTGAGTATTTTTTAACCAATTTTATTGGCAAGAAGTATCAAAATTGCTCAAAAAGAAACCGACTTGTTTCAAAGTCGGCTTTTTGTGGTTTTTGTGATCTGGGTAAAATTTTTAAGTTATTGATTTTCAAATTAATATACAAGTGTATTGCGTATAACCGCCATTATGTTAAATGGGGGGATTATTTTCATTAATGATCCCAAAAGCTTTTCTCCATGCCTGAGGGCTGGTGCCATATTTTTCACGAAAATTTTTTCTAAATGACACGGTATTATTAAAACCTGAAAGCTCGGTTATCTTTTCGATAGACAAGTTTGTCGTTTCTAAAAGTTCACAACTTAATCTGATTCTTTCAGTATTCAGCCAATCGACTAGGGTCATGCCTGTCGCTTTCTTAAAATGCCGTGTGAACGTCCTGCGTGTCATATGTGTCCGTTCAGCGAGGCTTTCAATATTATGTTGTAAAGCTAAATTCTTTCTTAAAAAATCAAGTAATACATTAATTTGTGCATCTTGGCTCGATTCTGCGACTGGCTGTTCAATAAACTGAGCTTGCCCACCTTCACGGTGAGGCGGGATCACCATTACTCTAGAGACTTTATTCGCAATTCGTGCATTATAGATTTCACGTACCAAGTACAAGCAGCAGTCTAACGCTGCGCCTGTTCCAGCAGAGGTTACGATCCTTTGGTCCTCTACATACAGGGCGTCATTATCAAGCTGAACCTGTGGAAATCGTTCACTAAAATCTTGTTCAGCCATCCAGTGCGTAGCTGCTTTTTTATGGTCAAGCAGCCCTGCATATGCCAATGCATAAGTTCCATAGCATAACCCTACAATTCTAATTCCAGTCTGATATGCACAATTTAGGGCATTGATAAGTACTTCTTCAGGCTCATGATTAAAATCATCCCATCCAGGAATAATAATAAGATCCGACTCTTTAATGAGTTCGATCCCCCCATCAGGGATAATCATCATAGACTGTTCTGTTTTTACGGGTTGGCCATCTATAGAAAAAATTTTCAGATCAAATAAGCGTTTATCTTCAATCCTGATATTGAAAATGATATGGGGGATAGAGAAGTGAAATGGATTTATATTGGGATAAACGAACAATCCAATCACTGGTATAGCCATTCGGTCTACCTCTCTAAAATAATAAATATAGCATGTTGTCCCAATAGTTTCGATGATTGTCCTTAAAGACAATTTTATTGCTTAATTTTTCCTATCATGATTCGAGTATGACTAAATGATTGGATCTGGAACATGAATAAAATTTTAAGTAGCTCTGTTATTGCACTCTCTCTGGCAATGGCTTCAGTCCATTTATATGCGAATGATAAGGTGGTTCAGCGAGATACTTCTAAAGTTACGCATATACA
Organism: Acinetobacter sp. S4397-1; assembly: GCF_024129285.1. Lineage (NCBI taxonomy): Bacteria > Pseudomonadati > Pseudomonadota > Gammaproteobacteria > Moraxellales > Moraxellaceae > Acinetobacter > Acinetobacter sp. S4397-1. Next base: position 4,104 of record NZ_JAMXXZ010000047.1, on the reverse strand, counting down.
AGAAATTCGCAATGCAACGATTAAAGTAACCTATGCTGATACGACTTTTTTAATTGACCCAATGTTTGCTAAAAAAGGATTCTATGAAGGTTTTCCTGATACTCATCGTAGCTATTTACGGAACCCATTAGTCGATTTGCCTATCAAGCCCGAAACGATTTTAGAAGGTGTAGATGCGGTAATCGTGACCCATACCCATTTAGATCATTGGGATGATGCAGCACAAGCGACTATTCCGAAAAACATGCCGTTGTTTGTACAGAATAAAGAAGACCAGAAAATCATTCAGTCACAAGGCTTCAAAGATGTTCGTGTATTAACTCAAGCGACCTTTGAAGGGATTAAGCTCACTAAAACTGGTGGTCAACACGGTACTGATGCCATGTACCGTATTCCTAAGCTTAAAGCTGGATTAGGTGAAGCAATGGGTGTGGTATTTGAAGCTGCTGGCCATGAAACTGTTTATGTGGCAGGAGATACCATCTGGCGTTCTGAAGTTGATCAAGCGATTCAAACATTTAAACCTGATGTGATTGTCTTGAATACAGGTAACGCCTTGGTTGATGGCTTTAAAGAATCCATTATTATGGGCAAAGAAGATACTTATCGTGCAACTCAGAAAGCACCAAATGCTAAAGTGGTTGCTGTTCACATGGATGCAATTAACCACATGTCAGTAACACGTGCTGAGCTTGCAGAGTACGTAAAAGACAAAGGGATTCAAGATAAGGTTTTAATTCCTATTGATGGTGAAACGCTTTCTTTCTAAAGAAACTTAAAGAAGTGGAATACTTCCACTTCTTTAAAATCCTAAGCAGAACAAAACAAATATTAGTTAAGTAAAGGAATAGATATGTCAAAATCAGCTTTATTAGTTATCGACTTACAAAATGAATATCTACCTACAGGTAAATTACCATTGGTAAATATTGAACAAGCTGCTGCTAATGCAGTGAAAGTAATTGCGAAGGCCCGTAAACAGGGTACTCAAGTGATTCATGTCCAACATATTGCTGATGCTGAATCTCCTATATTTGAACCTAGCTCAAATGGTATTGAATTTCAGGACACAGTTAAGCCGCAAGAAGATGAATCTGTGATCATTAAAAATCACATCAATGCGTTCTTAAACACGAATCTCAAAGAAATTTTAGATAGCAATCAAGTGACTGAGTTAGTCGTGATTGGTGCTATGAGCCATATGTGTGTTGATGCTGCTGTTCGTGCTGCTTCTGATTTTGGTTATAAGGTAAAAGTTATTCATGATGCTTGTGCAACACTAGACTTGGAATTTAATGGCGTTAAAGTACCTGCTGGTCATGTCCATGCAACATTAATGGCCGCTTTTGAATTTGCATATGCTCAAGTGATATCAACTGAAGATTATGTTAGTTAAAGATTAAGATTTTCTAAAATTAACATAATACACCTTATACGAAATGCTTTATTTTATATCATATAAATCATAAGCTTATACCAAGCCGTTCCAGGGTTCAGCGCACTGGAATGGCTTTTTATTGATTATTCATGTTCCACGCTTAATAAGTGAACAATGTTCCACACTTTTGTTTAGTTAAAAATAACAATGATCGCCATGAATCAGCGCCAATTTCAGCCCTTTGGACTGAAATAATGACCCTAATCCTTGCCAATCGACTTAAACGAGCTTAGAGCGCATTTAAGACGGTTTTATATTCATTATTTAGTGTGTCTATTGGGATTAAATAAACCCAGTAACTCATCACTCGGTCTTTGAACCTGATTAAACCCCTTTCCATCAGATAAGTGATCTAAGGCGGAAATATCTGAAAAATCTTCAATGGTCGTTTCTACAACTGGCTGAGGCTTATTTAAAGGTTTTTCTGTCTTGAACTGATCTGAATGCTTAACCTGAACATGCACCACATCGTTAGGCAAAATCCTGCTGCTGCCTTTCAAGAAATTTTTATAGAACCGTTCAATCGAAGATCTCACCACATCAACACCAAATTCAGCTTTGATTTTTGCTGATATTTTAGGGAAGGTTAGCCCATCTTCTTGTCTTAATTCGAGGATGCGTAAGCCCATTTCTTTGGTAATTTTATAGTTTTCAAACATTGTATAAGCCTAAAGAGCAGATAATGCAGTTTAGCGCACTATAGAGCAGTATTCAAAAATACTTAATGCAGTTTAGTGCGGTTTCATGCAGTTTATATTTGCGATTGGTGCAGTTTAGTGCGGTTTAGTGCAGTTTGAGGGAAAATCATAACGATGCTTTACTTTTGCTTGGTCAAAAGTAAGCAAAAACGAGTAAATAAGAGCTATTTTTCTAGCGCAGGATAGGCTGTCGCCGCATAAAATGCTATCAAATGAAAAATGACACTTTAAAAATTATCCAGGGCGTTTAATTTGTATGTCAAAAATTACCATCGTAGAAGCAGCCAAACAGTTCAACGTTACTCGACCTCGTATCTACCGAGCTATTCGAAAAGGTGAACTCACCACGACCTTAAACGATGATGGTGTGCAGCTTGTTCAGGTACAAGATATGATCCGACTTTTTGATAATATGACTAAAAAAGACGTTCGAAAAGTTGTTCAGGGCAGTGTTTCTGATACAGAACTGAAATTAGTAAAATTACTCGAAGAACAGCTTAAAAAAGCCGAAGATGACAAAGCTTTTTTAAAGCAGCAAATAAATGATTTAAGAAAAGATTTTGATGAATATAAGCTCAGAATAGAACATCAGCCTTCTTTAGAACCCAAAATAGACATTACAAGTAACGAACATGCTCAAGAAACAGAATCGTTACAGCTAGAACATAGTGAAAAACGAACAAGTGAACAGCCTGTTCTAGAACAACCCAAACAAGAAGCTGAAAATAGGCCAACTAAAAAAGGATTGCTGCGGAGACTGGTCGGTGAGTTTTTAAAGTAATTAGAGCCAAAATCGGTGATATTTTTGCCGTTCAATATTGATTTTTGTAAATCAGCAAGTTAAACAAAAGAAAAAGCCCTGAATGTCTTGCAACACTCAGGGCTTTCGCTTTATATTCAGCGGTACGCAGTTATTTGATGTTGTAGCATCGAATAACGAAGATCATAAGGTTTGGCGACCGTTATGATTTCACCTAAGGCTTGTACCTGAACTCTATTTTCACAATAAAAAGTGTTTAGTTCAAGACCTAAAATGATAAGTCTTCGTTAATACGTGTTTAAAACCATCAAATAAGCATCCTAGATCGAGCTTTGCCCGCTTCTGCGTGTCCGTTTCATACGGTCGGCATGTGGTGTGGGTGGAAGGAACAAGTGACGCTAGCGCACCACAGCGATTGTTTTAGAGCGATTTAAGCGCATCTAAGGCAGGAGTTGCTACTAGGGGAAATCGACAAAGCAACAACGTCAGGAGTAGTTCAGGGACGCTTTAAATTGTATGTTGGGGAAACCCTCGCAGAGATAAGCCAACTGTTCGGTTTGAGAACGTGTCGATGCGGTGTGTGAAATCGTAATCTCAACCTATGTAGGAAAGCACAATTACCTACTGTCGTGGACGACCGATGCGTGGCTCCGTCAGCCCAAAATTGGTTCTCGGCAATACTCTGAGGGCTTTGTCTTTTGACAGGCTCTTAGGGTGAGTATTGCCGAAACTCACTCAACGTTCACCATCAGCCCAGAGGGCTTGCCCGAAGGCTGGGGTGATCGGGGAGTGAGTGAGAGCATTTATTAATTGTTATTGTCGGTATTACTTGTATAGTTTTACTTTACGACTTGGTGTATAGTAAAACTATACAAAGGATTAATTTTTGTGATTATAGATTTTAAACATAAGGGACTAGAGCGTTTCTTTAAAACCAGTTCTACAGCAGGGATTCAGTCAGTACATGCAACAAAGTTAAAAAGACAATTAACGGCTTTGAATGAAGCACAGAGTATTGATGAAATGAACTTTCCAGGATGGAAGCTTCATCCCTTGAAAGGAAAGTTAAAAGATCATTGGGCAATTACGGTTAATGCGAATTGGCGTATGACTTTCATTTTTAAAGATGGTAATGCTTATATCGTAGATTATCAGGACTATCATTGAGGTAAATATGATGATGAACAATCCAGCGCATGCAGGTGAAC
>NZ_JAMXXZ010000046.1:0-12147 GCF_024129285.1 Acinetobacter sp. S4397-1 | reverse complement strand
TAAATCCATAAATAGGTGTCCACTTAAATTTAAGTGGACACTATCGCGGTATTAATGAGTTAGAAAAAGTGGGGTTCAGCGGACGCTTACGTCTATTATGTAAACTAAGATACATTAACAAGTAGTCAACCGCTACACATACAATTGATCTTTATGCCTTAAAACCTAAATTTTTAAGATGAGGAATAAGTTGTTTTTGTTGGATTGGATCTCGCAGCATATCCTTAATTTTAATAGCTAAATCGTCATAACTTTCACCTTGTTGTGCTAGGTGAGATACTTCATGTAAGCGTGAAAGCTGATTACCGAACATATTAATTTGTGAATCTGTCAATTTATAAAAATTATTCTGTTTGGATTTATGCTCAATACTTTTTGATTTTTCTTTAAACGCGAAGTGAATGTGTGTGACTTTTCGACCTGTCTTTATTTGCTCGTAAGATACATTTAAAGGGCTATGTTCATTGATTTGATCTACAGCAGTATCAATAACCCATCTCTTTAAATCAGCAGACAATGGATATCTTTTCCCTAACTCCAACATACCTCTTAGAGCTTCGATGGAAATCTCTCGTTTTCCTATGGAGCGATATTGCGTTAATAGCTCATAAATACGAATAGCATATGCGCTACTCATACCAGCAATGTCAGATAGAGAGTACTTAGTAAATTCACGGCTTAGATTAGAAATGAACGGCAAAATTTCTTTAGAAAACCGAATTCCTACAACACTTTTACTCTCTAAAAATCGTATGGATTGAATCCATCTCATTTTGATTGATTCATCATCAATAGCTAAATTGATTGATCTGTCATATAAGCGGTTTACACCATCTTTTAGATCTCTATAAGCTGTTTTTTCATGAACCCCAAGTTTTTTTAAATCATCAATAGTTACGCGATAAATTTCATCATCGGTAATATCTTCAGCCCGACTAATCTTACTAATAGCTGCTAAGACAATCCGTTGTTCTGTTGAGCTCAGTTGATATGAAGCCTCAATTACTTGATTTGATTTAACTACCAATTCTTTTTTAGATGTACTCATCATTCTTATTTCAAGAAATTAACTATGAGTAATATAATTCTCTCATAGTTGGTAGTCAATCCCTCATAGTTAAGTAGTCAATCCCTCATAGTTGGTAGTCAATCCCTCATAGTTGGTAGTCAATCCCTCATACTTAGTAGCTGAAAGCCTTTCTGTTAAAGCCTTTCAGATAGCCTAAAAGATTTAAAAGATTTAAAATATATTTAAAAAGAGCAAATTGAAAAATTGCCCTTGGTTTTCGCTTCGCTCAAACTCTATTGAACTTCGCTTTCGCTCAGTTCGTTGGGGCAATTTTTTGGTTAATACTTACGTGACTTTAAGAGAAAGCAAAAGCAACTCGGAATTCGCTACGCTCATAAAACTTTTTTACTCGCTACGCTCGGTCCAAGAGCAAATTTCTGCATAAAACTTACACTTTCTTAGACTAAAGAGGGCAAAAAATGTTTTTCAGAAGGTCTAGGCGCAAATTTTGATAGTTCGCTCGTAGACACTCGCTCTATGCATCTATCTAAAGTCAAAATCCCTCTTTATTTCGCTCTCATTTGCGTTTTTTGAGTTGTTTTCTGTTTTTCGCTAGAGATCTATGTTTTTTAGGTAAAGGCTCTTAAATCGCATTTGAACGCTTTCTGTGAAGCTTTTCATAATTAAAGTTTTGGATTGAAACTTTTAACCTGGATGAATGGACAAAAAATTGATTTTTTACGTTTTTCTAAATCAAGAAATAAATACTTTTTTTCCATGTAAAACCAAGCACTAGCCCTACGTCACTTTAGCCAATTTTCTAATCCAGGATCCGGCACATGCCGGGATTTTTTTGTCACACACCACGCATCTAACGATGACAGCCCTCAAAGCTTTACAGGACAAGGGTTTCAGCATCTTTTCAATGTCTTAGAAACGTGTACAGAAAAATGGTCTTTTTTTAGAATAAGTAATTGAATTATCTACTTTTTATGCTGTGCTCGTATTTGTACATTAAAACAACGCTTTTCTTATATAAATTATTGATAAATTTAAGAAAAACTATGTACTCATGGTTGTACATAAAAAAAAGTATTATATTTAAATAAGTTTTTGTTTTAAAATAAATTAATCCTGTACAAATAGGTTTGTACGTAATTTATCTATTATTTTATTTTAATTGTTTGAATTATATAATTTTAATTTTGTACAAAATCTAATTTTAATAAGAGGTGTAATTTATGGGCGAAAAAGTCAAAACTTATGCAGTCAGGTTAGATCCACAAGTAGCAGAATTCTACGATCAATTGGCTAATTCAGAAGGAATTAGAACCAGTAAATTATTCAGTAAAATTTTGACCAATGATTTTCAATCTATTGCTGTTAAACAGCAAGCCGATCGTATTGAGGATCTGGTGAATCGATTAGAAAAGCGAATAGATGATTTTGAGGAAGATAATAATTTTTCTGAAAAATACTATGAGGATTTTAGTAGTACATACATGATGCTTTTATGGTTATTAATGAAAAATGGTGCTTCTAAAGACGAAATTAGAAGTATGCAAGCTAAGGCCGCTAATTATGCGGAACAAAACTTTTCTTCTAAGGAATCTTAATTTTGGACAATATTATTCAACTTTTAAAACCATGTACGCTTTGTGGAAATGGACAGAATGTACAGCTTTTTGCCGGGTTGATGCTGTGTGAAAGTTGTCAGGAAAATATCAGGCTTACAAATCCAGGTATGTTCTCTGCCAATGATAAGATTGAACAGAAAGCTCAGGATTAACCTGAGCCTTTGCATAAAAATTAACAGCGGCCTGCTGCTTTCAATAGAGCATTACATTGCTTATCACTACTTTGTTTTACAGAATTAGAACCCGAACAAACTGCCTGGGAACTAATAGCTCCTCCAACTGTTGTGATATAACATTGATGTGATTTTTTTCCTACAGTGGCTACAAAGTTTATCGTGCCATCAATAGATCCTTCTCTACTTGATATGGTCACTTTGTCTGAAGTTGTATTTAAAGCAAAAGCTGCCTTTTGTTCTAAAGTTTGATCCTGGATGACCATATTTCCGACTGTGCCGCATCCTACAAAAAGAGATGCAAATAACAATGGTAAAAATTTGAAATTTTTCATAAATTTTCCTAAATATATTTAAATAAGTTAGATTCCAAAACTACAATTAGGAATTTCTTTCTGGAGCTCTCGATAGTTATCTTTAATTTTATCCTGTTCGACTTTTTGAGCATCTCGCGCAAAAATATTGAATGCTTTAGCTTCCTCTCTATATTTCAATCTTAAGCTTTCGCAGTTTTTCTTATGTGTGATCATCTGTTTTGCATCATCTTCACTAATTTTGGTATAGCGTTGATTACTAATTCGCAGTGTTTTTCCATCATCAGATAAGTTGAATGTGATAACTGCTAAACCGTTATTCACACCAAGTTCTTTTTCTTTCTTCTCTAAAACCGTTCCTGATTTTTTATTTCCAAACCAATCAGTTTCTGAAAGAATATTCTCATTTACGATGTAAGTTTCTTTGCCCTCTTTATAGATTTCTAAAACTTTTGGATATTTTGTATCTTCAAGTTGCCAGTAACCAACATATTTATCATGAGGTTTGGAACATGCTGTTAAAGCTAAAGCAACTAAAGTAAGGAAAAATATTTTCATGATTTGCTCAGACAAATTAGATTTTAAAAGGTCATAAGAATAGAGTATTTTTCAAGTATGTCTAAGGACATAAAAAACCAGATTTGTATAGCTAAAGTAATGAAAAAAAACACTATTATTTTATTTCAATCTCTAGATTATATGTTTATAACAAATTGGCTATCTGGTAAGTCGATCATTATTCTTAGTGTTATCAGTTTTATGTATTTTAGATTTTTTATATATTGTTCTTAAGCAAGGCGGAAAGTTAATAAAATAATTATGACCTATCTAGCCACGTGATTTAGGGTCAATTTTTATCTCTCCCAACCCTTGGTTGGGATTTTTGCCTGAGATTTCGCATAAGAGATTTTATGTTAAGTAGGATTTTAGGATCTATAAAAAGGCGAAACCCCGAGAGGGATACTAGATCTGTCTCGGGGCTCTAATCTTTTGTTGATAGCGCGTGTCAATATGACAGAGGGGCAACTATAGAAATATGTCTATATATCAACTACTTTTTTGTGTTGATATACTTGAAGGTATGTCAACATATAAACATTTTAGGTACTTTAATGGCTCAAAGTCAAGTTCCATTTACATATCTTAATGATGGTCAAGAAATCATTAATCATTTATCTGATAAAAGATTTGGAACATATTTGCAAAGAGCTGGTTTTAATAAAGATTATGCATTTGAGCTATATCTTTATAATGCTAGATTAGCTAAGGCTTTCCTTTTTCCTCTTCAAATTCTAGAAGTTACTGTTCGAAATACAATTAATGAGCTCCTCATACAAAAGTTTGGAGAAAATTATTTTTTTAATCAAAACTTTATAGACATACTCAATGAATACAGTGAAGGCTCATTAAAAAAGGCAATTAGTAGGGCTAAAACTAATAAAAATTGTGACATTGTTTCGACTTTGACTTTTGACTTCTGGTCTAATTTATTTCGCGATGAGTATGATCGTCCTCTATGGCAGGTAAATCTTCACTCTATTTTTCCTAAGCACATTTCAAGGAAAGATATAAAAACAGAATTAGAGAGTTTAAATCATTTAAGAAATAGAATTGCTCACCATGAACCAATTTTAGATCTCAATCTCAGTAATCTTTACTCTAGATTATTGAATTTTCTAGATATGATCTCAGAAAATATACGAAAATGGGTACAGCACTATGGAACTGTTAATGAAATGCTTCGTACAAAACCATCTTCTAAAGGTGGAAAAGGACCTCTTTTTCAGGATAGATGTGATTCTAATTTCCATATTATTTCTGAAAATCTTTCAATAAATCAGTTACCACAGAAAGCATTTCTTCTTTATAAAAAAGATGAAATTGAATCAGTATTTGAAAAGTCTGATATAGCACTTTATGTACTATCTCTATCAAACGAAGATTGTGAGTTAATTGTTGATTTAAATGATATAAAAATTGAGGATGTATTAGCTTCATTGAGATTAAAAAGTAATTTCCAAATATGTGGTGGAAATGAAAGTTTTGCTATTAGTAATCAGCTTTTTAAAAGTGAGCGCGTTAAATTTCTAGTAGTTTGTGATAAAAGTGATGTTATAGGGATTATTAAAAAATCTCACAGAAGATATTAAATTTTGCAGAGGAAAATACTTTGGGTGAAGTTCAAAGAGGTTTAATTACATCTTCTTATTCGTTTGCATCCACAGATAATGGTATTTCACTGTCTAGTGCGCTTACTTTAGATGATATGAAGTATTTTTCTTTATATTGGGATCATATAGTAGTCCCAGCTAATAGATTGATATATATAGGGTTGCCACAGGAAGAAATTTTTAAATCTGTTGGAATACTATATAGACCTACTACAAACTTACAATCATTTTCGACTGATAAGGGCCCTGAGCTATCTTTAAAGGAACTAGATGCAACCTTAAATTTCATGAAGTCTCAAAAAAAGGATACTTCATGGGCAATGCATCATTTTGGGATAGAACCATTTATTCATCCTGACCATCGGATCAAAAAAGATATTTTAAAGTTTGAGCTATTTAATGCTCTCCCAACACCGTCCGCTAATACTAACTTAATTGATATTTTAGAGTTCAAATATCGTAGACATGATGAGTTAAACAGGCTTCATATTTCTCTCAATAGCTTATATGAAAAAATAGCTACTTCAGATGATATTGATGCTATGCGACTTGATATGAGAATCGAGTTAAAAGCAAGTATTGATGATCTAAATAAATCATTTAAAGAACGTTTTGGAGAGGGGCTGAAACGCAACTTAAAATTAGAGTTTGATGTTAGTTCAACTAGCATTATGGAAGCTGTTAAAAATGTTCCCGCAGGATTGTTCTGTGATTCCATGACAGGAATGACAATTCCACTAGGAACATTAGTTGCTGTAACTTCACCTTTTGTCAAAGTTGGTTGGTCTGGAAGTTTTGGTAATAAAGAACAAAATCCTAAAGGGCTAAATTTGAATTATTTAACAAGTGCAAAAAAATATAGTATTACTGAATATAAAAAGAATTCTTAAGTTTCTCTAAAATTAACATAATACACGTTATACAAAGCTGAAAAATAGGAACTTAAAGTTCCTGTTTTTATTGGTTTTTAAGTTTTACGCATATTGCACGATAAGCTTTAAATCAGAAGTATTCTAAGTTCTAAAGCCAGTTAGCTACTCCACCATGGCCAGAACAAGTACCTCTCCTATTCAAGCTAAAAGACCAAGTCCCATCTCTACACTTCGCTGTTGCATTAGAAGGTTGCTTATTTGCTTTCCGAGGACTTGGAACGTACTTTCCATCTACGTTTGTATAGCCTTTTCCTTGGTTTGAACTGATTCTTTTATTTTGAGTAGAGGATTTAGGTTGCGTAATTAGGCTGGGAGAAGTCTTACGTGTATTTACTGATGATTTTACTGTGGGTGTATTTTCTTGCTTCCAACAATTTTCCGTGAAACATACCCTTGCTAAATCTACCCAATAAGGATATTCAATATCTGCTGAAATATTGGCTAGGTTCCCTGATGTATCAAAAATTAATACTCTAGTTCCCCTAGTTACATGATTAACTACTACTGATCGGTTTGGGGAAGAAAACATCTGCAGAAGGTCTTTATTTACATACCCTATAATCTTTACTTCTAGCGGCTCTGGTACTTTTTGCAAAAGCTGATTTATAGAATCCTTTTCTTCTAAGAGTACAGTTTCACTGGTTAGTTTTTTATCTTGTGTTTTTAGACTTACTGATTGGGATTCTAATGAAACGCATCCGATATTGAAAATTGTTAAAATACATATAGATATAATTTTTTTTAAAGTTTTTTTGTTTATATCTATCATGTGAAATTATCTGAAAATTAGATAGTATGGATTATTATTCACTTATTATTTTTGTCAAATAAAATCATTCTTAAATCTTAGTTATTTCTTAAAAACCTAAGTAATTTATATTCAATTTCGCTAAATAAACACATCCTAATTTAAATTTATTTGCACTTATATATCTAAGACCATACAAAGTGAGATTATTCAGAATAAACAAGTAAAAATAAACCTAAATGAAATTTAGATAATAAAAAACCCCAGCATCCTGCCGGGGTTTCTCATATTGGGTTGCTAGGTATGACTCCTGTCTTACCTCACGCTCCTGGTGCGATCTTCTTATTCTTGTTGTTTGGAACATCCTGTTCTCTATGACTTCATCATAGGAAAATTCACCTATCCTGGATAGCCGCAAAGGGCCGAGTTTTATGTGAGCCAAAGCGTACAAAATAGCCTAAATTTTATCCCCAGCAATTGGGGATAGTTTTGGAACCTGGATCCTTATGAAATGGGCACTGATTCTGGAATTGATCATTTATTGATCAAATTTCCTGGCAAAATGTTACAGATTAGCTTAAAAACTCACCAAATTATTACAAGAGCCGATTTTTGTGCGTTTTGTGGTCAGGATTAATTTTTTAAGTAATTGATATTTCAATTAATATACAAGTGTACTTCGTATAAGCTCTATTATGTTAAATGGACTAAATTTCTATTGTTTTTTTAAATGGATCAGCGACTTTAGAAAAATCAGAGACTTTGTTTTCAATAATTTCACAAAATTTCTTAATTTCATTCAGTTCCCATAACACATCTTTTTCTTTTGCTTTGGGTTTTCCTGTTTGAAATGCTAGACCACGTCCACCGCTTGGTAAGGTGATGGGATGTGCATGAATCAAAGCATTTCTTTTTTCAGTAAGATCATGAAATTCATCAAATACTCTTTCAATATCTTGAATTGTGACACCAACAGGTAAAGCTATAGATGATTTGTTTTTATCTAAAAAGGACTTAAAATGACTTTTTAAACAACCTGATGTAATACCTTTTTCACCTCTAAAATACTTTTGTGCAAAAGAATCATCTAAGAATCGATAAATATCAATTACAGTTCCTTCCATATAAGCAAAAGAATAAACAGCAACTCCTAGCCACTTTATGTACTCTTCATCCATTGGTAATCTTAAATTTTCAAAAGTTAACATTTATATTTACTATCCATATTTTAAATTTATCTAAAATTAACATAATACACCTTATGCGAAATTCAGTTGTAAGCCCCTAATAGAAATGTCCTAGATAAAATGAGCTGATTAACAATCTTATTCGGCTCACATTTTGAGCTGAATAAGTGCTATATTCAAATCATCTGAAATTTTAGATGAGCGATTAAAAATGCAGGAATGGATCTGGCAAGCAGAAAACTGGACAAATTTTACATGGCTAGATTCAATTATCTTGCCTAAAACCAGACAGATACATCAAAAAATAGGGATTCTTCTTGGGCAAAGTCAGCATGATTTAGCAAAAGAGCAGTTCACTTTAGATACTCTGCTTGCCAATCTTGTAGCTTCATCTGCAATTGAAAATGAAACCATCAATGTTTTTTCATTGCGATCATCTCTAGCTCAACGCTTAGGTGTCACACTTGAACAGCCTTATCCAAGCTCAGATCGATCAGAAGGTTTAGCCAATATCATGCTAGATGCACTTAGCGATGTTAGGCAACCATTGACGGTTGAGCGTCTCATGCAGTGGCATCGTTGGCTTTTCAATGATCCAGATTGGACAATGCAACGTTTACGCATTGGTCAACTTCGTGGATCAGAGCCTATGCAGGTCGTTTCAGGTCGATTGGATTATCCTAAAGTACATTTTGAAGCACCACCAAGAGAAGGCCTAGATGAAAGCTTAAATACATTCATAGTGTGGTTTAATCAAAGTCTGAATGATTCATTGCTTGATCCTCTGTTACGTGCAGGTATTACCCATTTATGGTTTGTTACCTTACATCCTTTTGATGATGGTAATGGACGTATTACACGTACACTTACAGATCTTGCTTTAGCTCAAATGGATGAACAGAGCATCCGTTTGTATGCAATGTCCACTGCGATATTGAATAAACGTAAAAGCTACTATGAGATATTAGAACAAACTCAAAAAAATGATTCTGATATCACAGATTGGCTCGTTTGGTTTCTAGATACATTGAATGATAGCCTTGAAAAAACCTTAGCGCAGATCAATCGAACACTCTTTAAAAGTCAGTTTTGGCATAAATATTCAAACTTAGCCCTGAGTGAAGGACAACGCAAAGTTCTCAATCGTTTATTAGACGGTGGAGAAAATGGTTTTGAACATGGTATCAGTGCATCACAATATCAAAAGGTTGCAAAAATTAGTAAGGCAACAGCTACTCGCCACTTATCAGACTTGCTTGAGAAAGAATGCATTGTCAAATTAGAAGGTGGCGGACGTAATACACGCTATCAGATCAATACTCAGTTATAGATATTTCAGTAATAAAAAAGCCCGACATCCTGTCGGGCTTTTTCATATTGGTTGCTTCGGTATGACTCCTGTCGTACCTGCATTTTCCGTTGCTGTCTTTTCTTATTCTTATCTGGAGCATCCTGCTCTCTATGTCCCCATCATATGAAAATTCGCAAGGATGCCATAGATGCATTTGTCCCTAATTCATGTCAGCCTGAACTTACAACATTGCTCAAAACTTCCCCCAAGGCTTGACCACAGAAATTATGGATAATTTATGGAAAAGGCAAAATTAGAATAAATTTAAAGCTATTGGTTTGATTGATTTATCATCAATATATTGTTTTAAATGGACTATATGTAAATTATAGATATGATGAACTCTAATTTATTTTGGGGAAAATGAAATGATTAGAGAAGAACCACTTAGAATTGAAAAAACAGATTTAGATTTTTCATTTTTTAAAAATGAAAAGCCTTTGATTTTAGATCGTGACATTAGTGTACTTATCCTCCCTAGTTTTACCCAAAAAGATGCTTTTCATAATGGAACGATAGAAGTCTTTTCTTATTTACAAGAAAAGATAAGTCCAGAAGATGTTGAATTATTTTCAACTGACGAAGACTATAAAGAATTAGCTTTGCATTCTAGATCTCATTGGTTAGGTGTTTTTTTAGTAACGAGCATCATTGCTCCAACATTCACTGGTGTTATCGGTGATTATATTTCGAACGAACTACAAGCAAAAAAAGGTGATGAAGTCGATTTCAGTATAATTATTGAGAAAAAAAATGAATCAAACATCCTTGTGTCATATAGAGGTGATGCTGAAAAAGTTAATGAAGTTTTGAACACTGTAAAGGAGTTGAGTAAAGATGAAAAAAGAAATGAACCTGATCGATGCATTGAATCACCTCCTGTTAAGTAAAGAGATAATTGATTTAGAGTTGTATGATAAGGCAGTAGATCAAATTAATGATCTTCTAATACTTGTTCAGAAAGAAAATCGTGAGGAAATATCTAACTTTTTATGGAAAATCAAAACTATATTTCAAATTAAAAAAGGCTATATACAAGCTTTTTCTTTAATAAAGAATAAAGAATATTTAGATTCTTGGGCCTTATTGGCTGAATTGGAAACGGATATAGTTCTTTTAGAAAAAAATATTGACGATATTTTTTCTCAAAAGTATAAAGTTTTCTTTTATAAAGAAATGGTGAAAAACTGGCAATCATTATTTCCCTATAAAATATTTTTTAGTATGGGTTTTACTGTAAAGTATTATTTATGCTCAATTTGTTCGGAAGTAGTAAAGCCACGGAATAGATGTAAGCATAAAAAAGGGATGCTTTACAATGGAGAGCTATGTTTCCATATTGGTGGTGAAATTGAGGAAATTAAAGAAATCTCTGTTGTAAGAACACCAATGCAAAAAATTTGCATTCCACTTATAGACTATGATTATTCAATTGTAGATTATGTTTCCGAAAGGTTACAGCACCCTTTTGATGGATGGGTGCCTGTTAAATCAAAAAGAACTTTAAAGAGATCTGATTTTGACCATCTTGATGAGGATGCTATATGTCCGTGTCAAGAAGAAATGACTCTATTCAAGGATTGCTGTTTTAATAAGGATAAAATTGAGTTGCCTCATATCGATATATTGTTTGAGAAAAGTCTACCTCCAGAATTAGAAAATGAAATTATTAGAATCGGAAAAAAAGTTTTAACAAATAGTATCTAGTTGTAAGTTTTTCTAAAATTAACATAATACACCTTATACGAAATGTGTTATAATTTTCCTTAGAAATCAATGCTGTAGTTTCTAGTTTATAGCCCAATCACACCCGATTGGGCTTTTTTTATGATTTTTCACGTTCCACGCCTATTATTTGATCAATGTTCCACAACTTTGTTCATATCAGTTAAACAATCGTGGTTAATCATAGGGTCTAAAAAAACGGCTCCAAAAGCCTCTTTTTTCGGGTTCAGTCTCCACCTGTTCAGGGATCGTAACCCGTTTGGCCTCAGCAGTAGTCAATCCGTCATGTTTAGGCTGAGTTTGAATCTTTGCTTCTACAGGAGCTTCTTTTGGTTGAGTAGTCAATCCATCATAGTTCGACTCACTTTTTGACCTAGTATCTGTTGTTATATCTAATTTCGGGTCGATAGAACTAGTTATATAAGCTTTCGGAGCTTCTAGTAAGCGTTGTATCGCTTCAATTTGCTCATCTTTAACGTGTAATTGATCATTTTTAGCTTTTAGTTCCTCACGTTGGAACTGCTCACGCTCATGAGCCTGTTCAAGCTGTTTTTGAAGCATGTAAACCTGTTGTTCTAGCAGGTGAACTTCTGACAACTTTCGTGTTTCAGTTGTCTGTGAACTGTTTACATTTCTGGATGGTTCACCAAAGACTCTAATAGCTTCGGCAAGATCAATTTTACCGTCACTGTTCTTACTTAAATTACCTTTATTAATTTGCTTATAAATGGCTTGACGAGTTATTCCGTAGAGCTTTGAAAGCTCAATAACAGATAGTGATTTCATCTTATGATTTTGGTTGTCTATTAGTAAGCATCCGCTGAACGCCATCGCCAAGTTTTAACGGGGTTCAGGTTTCCAGCGGTGAGGTAGTAATTCTTCTATTTGGGGCACTTTATG
>NZ_JAMXXZ010000045.1:0-12259 GCF_024129285.1 Acinetobacter sp. S4397-1 | reverse complement strand
GATGGTAGTGTGGGGTTACCCATGTGAGAGTAAGTCATCGCCAGCTCATTATTCAAAATCCCCCTGCTAAAAAGCAGGGGGATTTCTTTTTATAAAAAGAAAAGAAATAAAAGAATTACATCGTTATCTATATGAGTCATCCGCAGCACTCAACTAGAGATATAGTATTATATCTATCCAGACTAATTATCAGATACATCTGCTAGGGGAATATAGTGCAAATTCTATCTGCTCTATTTGTTGGTTTGACACGCCATTAAACGATGATGATTTTGGCAGATATTGTCTGATCAGACCATTCGTATTTTCTGAGTTCAACCAAAGTTAAGAATACTCCCTGATAATTCTTACCTATTACAGTATCACCTCCGAGGTCTCCTAAACATTGTCGTTGATCAACAACCCCATCTCGGCACTGAATGCTAGTTTTATCAAAAACTTATCCTCTAATATCGGTATTTCTATAGCCATGTTTACGATATTTTTTTGATATCTTAAATGAAGATGAAGTTTAGCGCCTTTTGATTTATTTTGATAAATGTACTGTTAAATCCACTCCTGTAAAGGTACATCTAATCAATCCCATTATGTTAAAGCACCTGAAATTTTTTCAGGTGACTAGTTTAAGCCAATCAAATAATCAACATAAGCGAAAGTAAACACAATTATTTGTGATGAAGGATGATACTGTCTTTGATTTGCAAATTTTGCTGCTTGTTGAGCTCTATATCCACATTGCCCAGTATTTCTTTTTAATTCAGGATAGATGGTTGATCGTGAACGTCCTAAGTCGAGCAAGCGTAGCGATTAAACTTTTACTTTTTAAAGTTGCATAAATTTCGTATCTTATCATCTTGATAAAGTTGAGTGCATTTCTTCATTGTGTGCTTTCCAATTGCGAGTTAAAAAAGTCTAATGATTCTATGAATGCCCCTAACTTTTTCAACAAACTACAAATGTGTCACACTTGTGACTTGAATCTGCATAGATTGAAAAATTTAAAAACTATAATTAACTCATCAATAAAAACCAAAATTGAGTTTGTAGTTGTAATACGGATAAGTAGTTGGAATTGATCTTCATCCAAATTAATGAAATTAATAATTTAAATTTATACAAGAGTTTGTTTTCTTTTAAAGAAAAGAAGTTATTATCAAGAGAGCTATTGTTGTTCTGGCTCGTATTAAACTGCTTAGGAATTTATCTTTCATTAAATATGCTTTGATTTTATTAAGTAGAGTTAAACTAACCATTACTCATTAATATTATTCAATATATTTTAAATGAAATAGCCTAAGCGGTTTTGGGTCAATTCGTTTTCTTTAGGGATTAAAGTGCACTTTTTAAAGCTTGTTTATGTTGTTTAACTTGCTTGGCATAGCGTTTACCTTGTTTTCTCATCTTACGATTATTTTCGTAATTTGAAGGCCCAACATTGTAATAAGCGAGTGCTTTTTCCCAGTCTCCTGCGGATTGATGGTATTTAGTTAATATATAAGATCCACATTGAATATTGTTATTTTCATTATATAAGTTGCCTGGACAAGTTTGCTGCCAGTAGCGTGGCATCACTTGCATGAGTCCTACTGCACCTGCAGGCGAGACTGCCTGGCTCCGGTATGTCGATTCCTGGCGAATTACAGCAGCAACTAAAAGTGGATCTAACCCCTGACGTTCTGAATGTAACACGATCATGGGAGATACTCGCTCAGCAGTACTGGCAGGTGTTGAATAAGCAGTCTGAATACCTTTTGATAATTTGGCAGCACGTTTTTCTATAGATCCGCCACCCAAGGATGAGCACCCAGTAAAAACTAAAGTAGTGAGTACAATAGAAGAAAGTTTAAATGAAGTCGAACGAGATAATGGAGATTTAAGATTAAAATCAGTGAAATAACGAGAAAAAAGCAAAACTTAAGTTCCATGCCTAAATTACACGTTTAGATGGTATGTAAGCAATCCATTTGAGTCAACCCGAGAAACAGCAAAAACTCTCTATTTTTAAATAGAGCTATAAAGCTTTAAAAGACTGAATTGATAAAACTTATATTTTGCTTTCATTAGGCTACAATTTAAACAAGATCTTATTGATTTATATTTTTTAAATTGATATTGAAATCAATCAGTCTATACAAGTACTACCGCAATAAATAATGCAAATTACTTAATTTAAAGCTTTTTTAACATCCAGATTTCACAGGCTTCACTATGTCCAGTATTTCCTTTAGGGGAGTCTAAATGCTCAAACCCCAGTTTTTTATACAGTCTGACCGCCTGCCACAGTGCTTTAGTGGTTTCTAAATAGACTGAATTAATGTGATGTGTCTGTGCAAATTCAAATGCTAACTCTAAAATTTTTTTAGCTAATCCTTGCTGACGGATTTCAGGTAGAAAGTACATTTTTTGAATTTCTAAAATATTTGCATCACCTTGCAGTGGAGCAATTCCACCACCACCATAGATTATATTTTGTTTATCTATAATTACCCAATAAGCTGAATTGGATTGCTGATAAACTTGATAAAGTTTATCTAAAATAGAATCCCCTACAGCAAAACCGGATTCAGCTGCCAGTCCAAATTCTTGGGAAACACGACGAATAATGGCAGCAATTTGAGCATTATCTTCAGGTTGAATTAGGCGAATAGAATACATATAAATTTATTGAATGGTGAAATAAAAAATGATGAATTTTTATAGCCTTAAATGCTTAAAAAATCCACCATTTAATCAATTTAATTGTTTGATTTATCAGCAAAGTAAAAACTATTTTAATTCACTAGAGGATTTATTCAGTTCACGTCGGGCAATAATCAGTTGTTGAATCTGTTGAGTACCTTCAAAAATATCCAAGATTTTGGAATCACGTGCCCATTTTTCCAGAAGTTCGGTTTCATTGTAGCCTAATGTAGCTGCCAGCTCGACGCATTTTAAGGTGATTTCATTACCGATCCGGCCAGCTTTGGCCTTAGAAATTGAAGCTTCACGTGAATTAGGTTTGCGATTATCCGCCATCCAGGCAGCTTTTAACATCAATAAACGTGCTGCTTCCCATTCCGCTTCCATACGGTAAATCTGTGCAGCGATATTGGAACTTTGTAAATATGGCGTGCTGTAGTGGGCATCTAGTTCATCTTTGAAAATTTCTTTAATACGCTCCAGAGATGCTTTTGCGCAGCCAATTGCCATGGCAGCGACCAATGGACGGGTATTGTCAAAAGTTTCCATTACTCCCGCAAAACCTTTGGCGACATCGATTTCCTCATGCCCTAACAAGTTGGCAGCTGGAACACGGCAGTCAATAAAACTAATTGCTGCGGTATCTGAAGCTTTAATGCCCAGTTTATGTTCTAAACGCTCAATCTTCATGCCAGGCGTATTTTTAGCGACCACAAAAGATTTGATGGCAGCACGGCCCAGTTTTTTATCCAGAGTTGCCCAGACTACAACCGCATCGGCACGTTCTCCTGAAGTCACAAAAATTTTCTCGCCATTCAGAATATAGTCATCGCCATCTTTTGTAGCCGTTGTACGAATGGCTGCCGAATCTGAGCCACAACCCGGTTCTGTAATTGCCATAGCTGCCCAAATTCCCTGAAAGCGCTGTAACTGTTCATCATTGGCAACTGCAGCAATTGCAGAGTTTCCTAAACCTTGACGTGGCATGGATAACAATAGGCCAGTATCGCCATAACACATCTCGACAATACTGAGCGCTGTAGACATATTGACGCCATTTTTATTACTTTCGTCGCTATCACCGCGCTTGTTCACCGCAGCACCGGCATTCATGCCTTCACTACCTTGATTCATGCCATCGACGACAGAAGCCAGCATGTCCAGCTCTTTGGGATAAGTATGTTCAATTTTGTCATATTTACGTGAAATAGGGCGGAGTACATTTACTGCAACTTCATGAGCTTGATCAATCAGCATTTTAAATTTTTTAGGATTTTGTAAGTTCATCTCTTTTTTTCCTTATTTTTGCTTACGCGTGCAAACCAGAATGCAGGATGGCAGTTGCTCTTAAATCCCGATACCAGCGTTCGACCGGATGTTCCTTGGTAAAGCCGTGTCCTCCGAGAATCTGTACGCCATCCGTACCAATTTTCATAGATTTTTCTGCACACAGCAGGCGTGCCAGATAGGCTTCACGATGAAAATTCTGACCAGATTCAGCCAGACTCGCAGCATTTAGGATTAGCATCTGCATGGCATCTATTTCAATTGCCATATCAGCAATCATAAAAGCCACACTTTGACGATGTGAAATTGGTTCACCAAAAGCCGTCCGTTCATTGGCATACTGTATGCAGTATTTTTTCACAGCCTCACAAGTACCGACGGCCATCGCGCACCACATTAAATTGCCTAGGTCCACAAAAGCGGTGTAATCAAAATCTTCATCTCCTAAGCGCTGAGCCGGTGTGTTGTCAAACTTCAAGCTCATGGTTTGAGTGGCTTTTAGGCCCATGGCTGGAGATTTTTGTGCAGTAATGGTCTGGTCACGCTGTACAACAAAGACGTCGGCCGTTCCATTCAAACTGGCACTGACCAGATAGAGGTCAGCACTTTCTCCCAGAATGACCAGCGTCTTTTCCCCATTGATCAGATAATGATCCTGATTGGGGGTGGCTGTGGTCTTTAGCTGATATGGATTAAATGCGGCAGTTGCTTCCTGTACTGCAAAAGTGGCTTTTAGCTGAGGGTCTTCAGTAAAGGCAGAAAGATA
The DNA here is from genome assembly GCF_024129285.1 of Acinetobacter sp. S4397-1. Classification (NCBI taxonomy): domain Bacteria; kingdom Pseudomonadati; phylum Pseudomonadota; class Gammaproteobacteria; order Moraxellales; family Moraxellaceae; genus Acinetobacter; species Acinetobacter sp. S4397-1. The sequence continues at coordinate 7,527 of NZ_JAMXXZ010000045.1, read as the reverse complement.
ATCTGTCTGGATCTGTTCCGAACCCCAGTGAGTAAGAGCATTGATGACACTAAAGGTAGATAGCAACCCGGCTGTCAAGCTGAAATCACCTTGGGCTAGACTTTGGGCAATCAGAACATTACTGACAATATTCTGCTCTGATGCCACACCACCTAAAGCTTCAGGAAGGGCATAAAAGTTGAGGCCTAAATCAGTTGAATATTGCCAAAGTTCCTCGGGGAAGTTTTCATGGTGATCTGCCTCATGTGCCAGAGGATAGAGCACTTCTCTGGCAAATTGCTGCATGGCATCACAAGTCATTTGCTGTTCTTGCGTCAAGTTCAAGTCAAATAGTGATTTGGACTGATGTGGGAGACGTTGCTTTTGGAGTGTTTGACCAGATTTTAGAATTTTTTGTGTCTGGCTGAGCGTCTTAAAGCCAGCCTTTGAGCTTTGATACAGAGATTTCTCTAAAAATTTTCGTAACCTGAATTGGTCAAGTAAATCGCTGCCAGCCACTTTGGTCAGAAGAGACAAGCCAAATCCTTGAGCTTTATTTACCATATTATTCATTCTGATTATCCTGTGGAATATTATGTTGTTTTCTTAATGCTGACACGTAGTCGGAGAAAAAACCATGTCATCAATGACATGAAATATTGTCAATTTACAATCAAATCAAAATGATTAACTAAAGAATTAAATATATGAAAACTAAGAGAAAAATAAAATATTTGAAATTTTGAATTTTATAATAATTGACCCGGATGACAGAATCATCCGGGTCTAGGCTTAAAGCTCAAAGCTGGTTTTAATACATCAGAGGTAACGTTTAATCATGCTGCGTACATTAGTTCTGGCATCAATCACGGTCATAAAAGTATAGGCACCAATGAATTTACGGCTAATAAACATAAACTCTTTGGGCGGGACACTGAAATAACGTGAAGCCATTGATTTTGAAGCTTGCTGCATCACACGGCTATGTAGCTGGCTTTTTTTCCAGTTATAGCGGTCATATTCATCCATGACTCCGGCAGGCAGGTCTTTATTATTAAGGGGTGAACTAAATGCTTCAGTGGCTAATAAAAAGACCTTGGCCATATCCGGTTTAATGCTATGCGGGATCGAGTCAAAGAATTCATAACCGGTCATTGCTTTCACCATCATATCCGCATCATGATGATAACCTGCCTGAATCAGGTTGCGCGCAACGTTTAGCAGGTGCTGGTCAAACTGACGAATTGCCCCAAAATCAAGCAGGACAATTTTGTCGCTAATATTTTCACCATTACCTAAGCGAACCAGGTAATTACCGAAGTTTGGATCGGTCTGCATCTCCCCCCATTCGAAAATTTCACGTACAGCAATTTCTAGAGATGCTTCACCAAGCTGGTTGCGGCGTTCCTGAGGCAGGGACAGCATAACGGGACTATTAATTGGCACACCACGTTCAAAGGTCATGCACAGCACACGGTCAGTACAGTATTGATCGATAATCGTAGGCACGATATAACGCGGATCTTCTTTTAAGCGAGCAGCAAAACGGCGCGTAGTGTCAGCTTCAATTTTATAATTGACCTCACGATGCATCATTTCACGGACTTCATCGAACCACTGGTCAAATTCACGTGTCTGAGGCACCATGCGGGTCAGCTTCAGCATGTTCCTGAACAGGCTCATGTCGGAATCGATCGCTTCAGCCACACCTGGATACTGAATTTTAAGGACCAATTCCATGCCATCTGATTTACGAATAGCACGGTGAACTTGGGCCAGAGAGGCGGTACCTAAAGGTTCATGATCCACGGTCAAATCATCTAGCTTTGAACCCAGCTGCTGTTGTAATTGAGCTTTAATTGCCGGCCATGCCAGGGCAACGGTCTGGTTATTCAGGGTATTGAGAGCCTGAGTAATTTCTTCTGGCAGAAAATGTTCGCCATAAAGCGCCATCATCTGGCCAATTTTGACGATTGAGCCTTTTAGTTTACCAATTTCTGCAACCAGATAATCAGCCTGTTCTTTCATAGCTTTTTTGCGTTTTCTTTCTTTTTCTTCCTCGCTAGAGAACATGGAACTCGCGCTCGATGCCGCCCAGCGCGTACCTGCCAGTAAGGATGCCTTTGCGATCGATAAGCGTCGATCCATTGAGGAAGTTTTCAGTTGTTTAAGCTTATCGTTCTGATCTGACATGTAAACTCAATCCTTTCATCAGCATAAAGCAAAATAAATCATTGTAGTGAATATTACCGTGTCTACAGATATTAAAACAGTTTGAGCCGTTGAATTCACAGTAAAACCTTAGCAAGATTTGGTCACTTACCAACTTAGACCAGTGTAGGACAGGTATTATGACATTTGAAATTGGATTTTTAATTCAGATCGTTGCTGTAAGTGTTGTTTATTTGTTTGAATGTGTTGATGAATCAGATCCTGCACTACTTCATGCATAAAGCCCAGTGCATAACCTTTTACAATAACAATACTGGGCAAGCTAAAGAACAGGTATTTGGCATCTTCCAAAGTTGCGCTATCAAATACACCTTGCTGTATTAAAGTCGTTTGTAAAAATATCTTTTCTTGCTGCACCTGAAGGGACAATTGATCATTCCAGTAATTTTGGCGCATTGCCATAAGATTATTGTGCTTATAGCTCATAAGGTCTGGGCTCGTTTGGACTTTATTGCCAGATGATATGGAGGCAGATTACAGATTTTCAAACCTCTAAATGTGACATCTTTTTAAGCGAAAAAACGATAGGATTTTAATAAGGACTGGGTTAGTATCGGGCAATAATTTATACAAGATTTGTTGTTCAAGATTAATTTGAAACAGACCAGTTTGGCTAAAGGGGATATGATGCGTTTTGCATGTTTATTGGTTGCAGGTTGTTTGGGGGCATTGGGGCTACAGGTTCAGGCAGCAGAAGGTTATTCTAAGGCATATACTCAGTGTATGAACTTCAGTTATGGTAATACCGCGAAAGCAAAAAAATGTGTCAAAAAAGAATTAAAAGCGCAAAAAAAACGCTTAAAGAAGAATTATAAAACTTATTTGAAATTGAATTCGCCTTATCAAAATAATATACGTGCTCAGCATACGCTATGGGAGCGAAAAATGTCCCAGCAATGTAATCTGGGAATGACCGGGCAATATGTACAGATTCAACAAGGCCAATGCAGGCTAGCGCTGGTCGTGGATCAGGCCAATCTGTATCAATCCCGTTCTTATAGTAGAGGGCTTTAACAGGATTTTCAGGCCAATAAACCGGTCGAAGAGTTGTAGCCTGTATCAGAAACTAAAGGTTGAATGGATGTAAAGGCAGAAATCTGGCAGATTAACCAGCCATGGAGAATTCACGTTTTTCATGGTTTTGGCATTATAAAAGCCGTTAAAACAAGGTATCATAAAGCGTTTTAAAAAATGACCTTGGAGACGCCTTAAGTGGATCGACCGACTATTAGCCCTGAACATTTGCAGGAAGCCGCTGAAAATTTAACGACCATTCGTGACTTTGTTCGCTTTGGTGTTACAGCATTACGTCAATACGATGCGCATTTAGGCCAAGGTACAGAAGATTATTTTGCTGAAAGTTCGGCACTGGTATTACAAACCTTGTCGCTGGACTGGAATGCTGATCCAGAAATTCTGGATTCCAAACTGTTGCCGAGCGAAGTGGCTGAATTTCTCAGTCTCCTGGAACGTCGCATCAATGAAAGAGTGCCAACTTCTTATTTATTGAATCTGGCTTATTTCTTCGGCAAACCGTTTTATGTCGATGAACGCGTCCTGATTCCACGTTCTCCAATTGTCGAGCTGATTGAAAACCGTTTTGCGCCCTATTGCCTGACTGAAAATGGTGAAAAGGGAGCAGCAGTAAATAACTTGCCAGAAAATCCGAATCCAAAAACACCGCAACGTATTCTGGACATCTGTACAGGTTCAGGCTGTATTGCGATTGCATTGGCTTATGCTTTCCCTGATTCAGAAGTAGATGCTACCGATATTTCCAAGGATGCTCTGGAGGTTGCACAGATCAACTGTGAACATCATAACAAGCAGTATCAGGTGGCACTGCTGGAGTCTGATCTGTTTGCGAAAATTCCTGCTGAAAATCAATATGATCTGATTGTGTCTAATCCACCGTATGTCGATGCAGAAGATATGGCTGATCTTCCAGATGAATTCCATCATGAGCCAGAACTGGCATTGGCAGCGGGTCAAGACGGTCTGGATCTGGTGCGTAAAATGCTGGCTCAAGCCGCCGATTATCTGACTGAAGATGGTCTGATCGTGATTGAAGTCGGAAATTCGGAATGGGCCATGCGTCAAAACTTTAATACAGTCGATTTTTACTGGCTACAATTTCAGCGCGGCGGTTCAGGTATTTTTGCACTGACAGCAGCACAATGCCGCCAATATCGCGATTTATTCATTCAATCTGTTCATTCATAAGGAGTCGTTGAACATGGCAGGTAATAGTATAGGGCAACTCTTCCGTGTAACGACTTGTGGTGAATCTCATGGTGTTGGCCTGATGGCCATTATCGATGGGGTTCCACCAGGAATTGAACTGTCTGAAGCTGATTTACAAAAGGATCTGGACCGCCGTAAGCCGGGGACTTCGAAATTTGCAACCCAGCGCAAAGAACCAGATGAAGTTGAGATTATTTCTGGGGTATTTGAGGGTAAGACGACTGGAACTTCTATCGGTCTGCTGATTCGTAATACTGACCAGAAATCTAAAGATTATGGCAATATTGCGCAAACTTTCCGACCTGGACATGCAGACTATACCTATACCCAGAAGTATGGTTTTCGTGATTATCGTGGTGGTGGTCGCTCTAGTGCGCGTGAAACTGCAATGCGTGTGGCGGCGGGTGCAATTGCCAAAAAATTTCTGTTTGAAAAATTCGGAATTGAAGTTCGTGGTCATGTGACGCAGATTGGCACTGAAAAAGCTGAAAAACTGGACTGGAATGAAGTGCCAAACAATCCGTTTTTTTGCGGTGATGTGGATGCCGTTCCGCGTTTTGAAGCCTTAGTCACCTCTTTGCGTGAACAAGGCACCAGTTGCGGTGCGCGTCTTGAAATTATTGCTTCTGGAGTTCCGGTTGGTTGGGGTGAGCCGGTCTTTGATCGTCTTGATGCAGATATTGCTCATGCAATGATGTCGATTAATGCCGTCAAAGGTGTGGAAATTGGTGATGGTTTTGGTGTGGTTGAGCAGTTTGGGCATGAAACCCGTGATGAACTGACAACTGACGGTTTCCTTGCCAATCATGCTGGGGGAATTTTAGGCGGTATTTCCAGTGGTCAGGACATTCGTGTTTCGATTGCGCTGAAACCCACTGCGTCAATTACCACGCCAGGTAAAACCATTACCATTAACCGTGAAGATACAGATGTACTGACCAAAGGCCGTCATGATCCTTGCGTGGGTGTGCGTGCAACACCGATTGCTGAAGCGATGCTGGCAATTGTTTTGATGGATCACTTCATGCGTCATCGTGCACAAAATGCCGATGTCGTTGCGCCGTTTGAGCCAATTGAACCAAAATAATCTGCTTTTCATCTTCAGTAAATATAATTAAAGTCAGACTCCGGTCTGACTTTTTTATATTGAAAATAATGCAAAAGAAGAATATACGATTGGCAAGCAAGGCTGATATTCAGCAACTTACCATACTGATGAATACAGCTTATCGTACTCGGGGTGGATGGACGACTGAAGCAGGAATGATCAAGGGTGATCGTATTCAATAACAACAGTTATATGAATTGCTCAATTCAGCACATTTTCAGCTGTTTGTGTTGGAAATTGAAAATAAGCTTCTTGGTTGTATTGGCGTTAGCCTAAGACAGCAGGCAGCAGAGATTGGCAGTTTTGCTGTGGCGCCTGCTGAGCAAAACTCGGGTTATGGCAAGCAATTATTGGACTTTGCTGAATCCCATATTTTCGAAATATTTAAGAAGAAAGTGATTCAGATGTCAGTATTAAATGTCCGTACTGAACTGCTGGCATATTATCAGCGCCGTGGCTATCAGCTGACTGAAAAGATTGAGACATATCCACTGGATCAAAATGTCGGAGAACCTTTGATCCTGTTACATTTGCTAATCTTAGAAAAAATCATCAGATCAACATGATTAGTTGATAAAAAATCCAAGCTTTTTCCACTTAAATTGAGTAGTAGGAAAGCCCCTGAATATGCTAAGTTTTCTGCTTAGTCTAAGCGACTTAAGATTAGGCAGAAAACAGACCAGGATGTCACATGCTGCATATTATTTTAACTTCTTTATTTCCTCTCATCGGGCTGATCAGTTTTGGTTATCTGCTGAAGCGTACTCAATGGTTGAGTGAAGATTTTTGGCGTGGTGCAGAAAAGTTAAACTATTATGTGTTATTTCCTGTAATGCTGTTCTTAAATCTGGCTGCTGCAAAGATTAAGATGGGGGTTATTCAGGATGTGGCTCTGGTGATTTTTAGCCTCGTGACTGTGGTCAATATTGCATTATATATTTTGCGACAGATTTACCAGATTGGTTATGCACGTTTCGGGGTCTATGTTCAGAGCTTGCTACGTTTTAATACCTATATTGGCCTCGCAGCAGTCAATGCTTTGTTTCAGCAGCAGGGGATGACTATTTTCGCCGTCGTGATGGTATTGTGTATTCCGCTGGTGAATGTCCTGTCCGTACTGGCATTTACTCGTAGCCATGACATGCAGATCAGCAAAATCCTGATAGATCTGTTAAAAAATCCACTAATATTGGGCTGTATTGCTGGGGGACTATTTAACTTTTCAGGCTGGTCACTCTGGCCAGGTCTGGAACTGTTTTTAAAGCAGCTTGCCTTATGCAGTTTACCCTTAGGCCTGATGTGTGTGGGGGCTGCCTTACAATTCCAAGGACTTCAACGGGATATTCTACCGCTTAGTTTATCTACATTTGGACGCCTATTGGGCATGCCGCTGGCTGCATTTTTTATTTGTCAATTATTTGAAATTGATGGCTTAACAACTCAGGTATTGGTTTTGTTTTTTGCCTTACCGACTGCTTCAGCCGCTTATGTACTAACTCGGGTTTATGGCGGAGACAGTCAGCTGATGGCCAGTATAATCAGTGTACAGACGGTGGTGGCGGCAGGCTCTTTAATGCTAGTGCTTTCCTGGCTGATTTAACTTCAGAATCTTAAAGCCATATCACTGTATTTTTGACTTAGTAAATAGCCTAAGCAAATTGTAGCTATTCTTTTTATTTTAGTGACCTTTTATAAATCCAGAAAATCTAAAACTGATTGATAGAAAAACTCAAATTCTTTCATCCATTTAATGTTTTTTATTGAATATCTGACACAGATACATCACGCTTTTCATCACCTGAATTAACATAAATAACCCGGATCCTGCTTAAGCCGATGATTCCTTAATTTGAATTGTTGGCTTATTTGGATGGGTTAATTGATATGCACATAGTGAGGCGTAAATTCCACTCAGAAATCCATGAAGACTACGTGCTTTACTCGTCACTAAATTGTATTGCCCC
>NZ_JAMXXZ010000044.1:0-13605 GCF_024129285.1 Acinetobacter sp. S4397-1 | reverse complement strand
TGCCATCAGTTAAGGCAGGGTTGACTGGAACAACAAAGTCACCATTTTCATCTACTGTACCTGTACCAAGGATGTTGCCATCTTTGTCAGTCACTACAATTTCTGAACCTGGTTCACCTTTACCTGTCACTTCCGTACCATCTTCATTCAGAACGACATTTGTCGGCACTTCAGGTGCTTCGGTATCTACATCGCTGTCTGAGTCTGAGTCGCTGTCAGAGTCCGAGTCGCTGTCAGAGTCCGAATCGCTATCCGAGTCTGAATCGCTGTCCGAGTCCGAATCGCTATCTGAATCAGAGTCGCTATCTGAGTCTGAGTCGCTGTCTGAATCCGAGTCGCTATCGCTGTCTGAATCCGAGTCTGAATCGCTGTCTGAATCTGAATCGCTATCTGAGTCTGAGTCGCTGTCCGAGTCAGAGTCCCCTCTACTATTCGAATCACCTTGTACCGCTGCAATTGCCCCGCCTAAACCTGCAGCAAGGCCTGCCCCAATGAGCCATGGTGAAATAGCAAGTCCAGCTACCGACTCCTCAATGGCGAGCTGCTCCAAAGGAATGTAATTAATCGTGTCTAAAATGGCACCGGAGGCATCAGTAAACTGCGCCCAATACAATTCACCATCATTTTCAAAAATAATTTTATTAGATTCAGCCGGGAAATCGAAGTAATTTTCCAGCGTTATTTTTTCACCATTTTTAAGTGTAATAACTGCTGCATTACCTTGACGAGTAATTGTAGCTACTTCCTCAGTATTTAGATTTATCTTAACAATAGAATTTTGTGTAAGCTTCACAACATTCGTATTTAGGCTTTGAATGAGTTTGCCGTTTTCAGGCGAGATTATGTCTATATTTACCATTTGAAGTCCTTAATTTAAATACAGCGTATTAATTTCTAAAAACCAACAAAAGTTACATAGCACCAAAATCAAGAATATAGAATTACAAGAATAAGTCCTGTATTTATTCCTATCTTTAATAAAGAAATTGAGAGAAGATTGGGATAAAAAAATAAATATAAATAATTGATTTAAAATAATAAAAAAAAGAAAATCCCCTATATTTTATAGGTGATTATTCATATGAAAATAAAGTAATGTATATACAACATATTGATAAATCTAATATTAAATGTATTTTGTTGTATTTTTGTTAAAAAAGTTATATTTATTACAATACAAAACAATAAATAGCTTGAATTAATATAAACCAAACACAATTTTTGTTATTTATATCTTATACTTAAATAAATTATATTTTATATATATATATTGATTGTACATTATATCAACTAAAAGATTAATATATAGCCATTACTTATGACTGACTATATATTTTTAAAAAAGAAAAATTAATTCAAATATTTTAAACTCTATTTAAAATAATTTAACAAATCACTAAATTTTTCTATCTTATATTTTGGCAGGGCGAGCTTTAATTCTGCTTCACTACCATAGCCATAATTCACAGCAATCGATTCGATCCCATTCTGACGTGCCCCCAAAATATCGTACTCACGATCACCGACCATCATACACTGATTGGCCTGCAACTGTTGTTGCTCAAGAATATACTGGATCAGTTCTGCTTTATCGGTTCTATCGCCATTGAGCTCACTGCCATAAATTTCAATAAAGTATTCAGCCAGTTCAAAGTGCTCCAAAATCTGTTGAGCATAAACAGTGGGTTTCGCTGTTGCCACAAATAAACAATAACCACGGCGTTTCAGCTCAGCCAGCGTGTCTACCACCCCATCAAACACATGGTTTTCATACAGACCTTTGACTGCAAAACGCTCGCGATAACCCATCAGAGCTTGTTCAGCCAGAACATCATTTACTTCAATATTTAAAATTTTGGCCAGAGAGGCTTTCAAGGGTGGACCGATAATCCAGTCAATATTGATTTCATCGCCAATCGGATGGCCGACTTTCTCCAGACCATAACGGGCAGAAGCGGTAATTCCAACTTTTGGATCAGTTAAAGTCCCATCCAGATCAATCAAAATATTCCGTATCATCACTTTCCCCATGAAAACCTATATAAATTCATATCGAGAGTTTAGCCAAATTTGCCTATACTAGGATAATTTTTCATGAATAAAAGGACATCATTTTGCGCCCTACGGTACTTTGCTTTTCAGGTTTAGACCCATCTGGTGGAGCAGGTCTTCAAGCAGATATTGAAGCCATCGGTCAAAGTGGTGCTCATGCTGCAATTGCCTGCACTGCACTTACCATTCAAAACTCGCAGCAGGTATTTGGCTTCGAAGCCACCTCAAGGGACTTACTTCTGGCTCAGGCCAATGCAGTCGTGAATGATCTACCCATACGCTGTGTGAAATCCGGCATGCTGGGAACCACCGACAATATTGCCGCGCTGGCCGAGTTTTTAATGGCGCATCCTGATTATCTCTATGTGCTCGATCCGGTTCTGGTCGCCAATAGTGGCGGCTCTCTGGGCAATCAGGAGACTCTGGTCCAAGCATTTGCCCAACTCATTCCACTGGCTACAGTTTTAACACCAAATACGGTTGAGTTACGCGCCTTGACTGGTGAACAGAATTTAGAACGTGCAGCTAAAAAACTGTTTGAAATGGGCGCACAGGCGGTTCTGGTCAAAGGCGGTCATGAAGATACCCCAGAATATATTCAAAATAGCCTGTACATTCAGGGCGAACTGGTAAATGAAACCCGCTGCCCGCGCCTGGCAGGTGAATATCATGGCTCGGGCTGCTCTCTGGCCAGTTTTATAGCCGGACGCCTGGCAATAGGCGACCAGCTGAAAACAGCGGTACAGCATGCTGAAACCTGGTTATTTGGCGTATTAAAAAATGCCGACATCCCGGTCCCGAATGGTCAGAGAATTCCAAAGCGTTTCTAAGATCAAAAATTAAAGCCTGAGTCATTCAGGCTTTTTTAATCGCTACTATTGTTGTGGATAGTATTGTTTTATTAAATAGAGAAGGATTTGACATCAATCGTATGCTTGGTCTGTACTGCTCAACTCAAAATGCCTCATATGAACTTTCATCCAGTGTCTTCAGGCTATACCAACTTTTGATCAGCTTCCTCGTATTTAAGGCTATTGCTGCTATTTTCGCGGCTTATTTTAGTCTATCACATCAACTACAAGTCGCTTTCCATATGAATAAGCTTCTTGCTAGCAAAAAACGATACCATAGGGGCTAAATTGCCATTTACCCTGCCCCAATCTTGATGTAAAAAATGCCGTCCAGTAGTGACCACAAAACTCAAGCTGAGATATGGCCCGATCTTCGCGCTGTAAAAAGGTCAAGATTTTCTAAGCAGAGAGCAATTTTAATGAGAAGTTCTAGTTTTGAGCTTGTCTGTAAACTCGCGATTTTTAAAATTATGATAGACCTAAAATTATAAAAGTTTTTCTGTTTTCTTGCTGAACCGTAAAGAACGAGATTAAAAGCTTCATATAAAAAAGCTGTAGAGCAAAGATCCCGCCAGATCTCGATCTACAGCCAAATATTAAACGCTAAAGCCAGCCTTTATGCTTTCTTTACATATTCCGATTTCAGTTTGATTGCGCCCATGCCCTCAATTTTACAATCAAGATCATGCCCATCACTGGCATCAGGCAAAAGACGGATGTTCTTCACCTTAGTTCCTACTTTAACGACCGAAGAAGAACCCTTAAGTTTTAGATCCTTAATAACTGTAACCGTATCACCATCATTCAGGACATTTCCATATGCGTCTTTAATGCTAACCTCTTCTTCGCTCACTTCTCCCTCTTTCCATTCATATGCACATTCAGGACAAATCAGCAGGTCGCCATCTTCATAAGTATATTCAGATTGACATTTCGGACAGTTTGGTAGAGCCATAGTGACCTCAACGAAATAAAAAATATAGAAAAATCAAAAATAAAGAAACAGTATAGCATCTTTTCCCCATAAACTCATGGCTCGGCAACAGAAGCCTTTCTGTCTCGTCGAGAAACTCAGATATCTGAAATATGCGGGTTTACCAGCCAAGATAAAAGTTGTAACGATTCCTGCCAGCAGAGATGACTCACTGCCGGAGGTACCAGATCCGGATAGCCGACCTGAATAATATGCAGGCCAGTGCCAACAGAGACTTTTTCAAAGATAACCGTTACCTCAATTTCTCCTTCTGATTCCGGTGTAGAAAACTGATCGCTATAACGCAGTAGCTGATTGGGAATAACCTCATGATACATGCCATAAAAATAATGCTGAGTACCGGTCGAAAAATTGGTAAAAGTAATTCGATAACGCCCGCCCGGCCTGATCTCAGCATACTCGACTGCGGCAATAAACCCATGCGGCGCCAGCCACTTCGCCATTGCACCGGGATCGACAAAAGCGCGATATACCCGTTCGGGCGGCGCACTAAATACACGATACATTTTGACGGTATAACTCATTTCGGCTCAGCCTTTTTATTTATATTTATTATAAGGAAAGGATCTTCCTGATCCTGACCATGCCATCGCTCATCTCAATCAGCTTTATATTTTATCCAAGCCATTCGGGTATATATATTATTGCTCTGTATCCAGAATCTGCCAAACGTTCCTCCAGATTGACGCTGAGGCACATTTTTCAACTCCTCTCAGGCAGGGAACAAAAATAAGGCCAATAAAAAACCCGGCAATACCGGTTTTTTTATTGGATCATTCTACAAAAGCTTAACTGTTGAGCGGCAAGTTATTCTCATCCTCATCCAGATCGTCATCATATACATAGGCCATACAGCCCCAGCCATCATATTCGCCCTGAAACTCGGAAGCAATTTTGCTAAACCATTGTTCCAGATCGACAATATCCTCATAGGCCGGTTCCATATAAATATAAATGGTAATAACCCATTCCAAGGTGTCACTTTCTTCATCCTGAAACAGGCTGATTTTCTGTTCTTCTTTTAATAAATGCAGCGCACAGCGATCGGCCTGATCTTCATCACTAAAGACGATTGAAAATTCAATTTCATGCGCTTCATCCAGATCATCGCCATCCTGGTGCATTTGCCACAACACATTGCCATTTTCATCATCGGGGAATTTTTTGTAATCGCGTGACATAAACCTGTCCTTATTCTGATGGTGTTTTATTGTGCTGCTAGATTAACTGATTTTCAAACCATTATCGAGTTTCCTACAAAAAAACATGCGCTCTTAAACAAAAACAAACATATGATTTTTATACATAAAGCTTTGTATGAAGTCAGCCACATTCATCCTAAGAAACCCCATAGCCCCAACCCTATATTTAGAAAATACGCAGCTATTGAAATCCGGCAAAAAAAAGGGGAAAGACTGATATTCAAAGCAAATGTATTTAAATCGGCTAGAATGGAGCCTGGGCATGAATATCAACCTTAATTCCACTTAAAGGCTGCTCGAACATCAGCTGACTGGCATGCAGTGCCATCCGCTTTAAAGGACTGCGCTGTGGTTTCGGATGATAAAGTTTATCTCCGGTAATCGGATGGCCAATATGTAGCATATGCACTCTGAGCTGATGTGAGCGACCTGTAATCGGTGTCAGTAAAATCCGGCTAATATCTTGTTCCGCCGAATATTCAAGCGACTGATATAAGGTCTGTGCTGCCTTCCCCAGCTCATAGTGCACCATCTGACGTGGGCGGTTTTCCCAGTCTGTAATTAAGGGCACATCTACACAACCTTCGCCTTTGAGCTGGCCTTGCACCAAGGCCACGTACCGTTTGAAGACCGTTCTTGCCTGAAACATTTTACTGACTGCAACCTCGGCCGCACGATGTTTGGCGAACATTAAAATACCTGACGTTGCCATATCCAGACGGTGAGTAATTTTTGCCTGTGGATACTGGTCAAGTATGCGTAAATAGGCACTATCCCGATGCTCGGGCAAACGTCCCGGAACCGACAATAATCCGGCCGGCTTTTCAATCACCACCAGATCTTCATCTTCATAAAGAATCTGTAGCGCGTCTTGCGGTGGAGCATAGACAAAGTCGTCGTTAATTGGCATGTACAAGTGAAGAATCAGGTGAAAACCGGCAAAATAACAAGCCGTCTTCCGCCTGTCAATCCAGCCCCCTAAAGTACCGGCTAATCTGCCAGATAGTATTCAACTGTTGATACCACCCGGACTTTCTTCAGATAGGGCGTATTGCTGTCCCGGTCTTCAATACTAAACAGCCCCTGATTGGCCAACTTGATTTTCCCCAGACTGCTTTTTGAATAAACTGATTCATCAGCCTCCAATCAACGCCCTTGATATTTTTACACTTATTTTTATAATTTCGGTTCCAATCTGCAACGCATAGCCTTTATGAGCTGATTTATATAAAAGCTTCCTCTCTGTTGGGGTTCTAAAGTAATCAAGAGCCTCAAAATAAGCTCATTAAAAACTACATCAATAAATCTACACCCTATAAAGCGCTACTCATACAGCGGGATTTAGATGAGCTTGTATAGAAGCGTCTGAGGCTAAAATAGCAGATTGATGCAGAAGAAATGAAGGCTTATATGTATATGCTGCAAGTCTGGAAGGATAATCAACAGCTGATTTATTTTAGGGCGTGTCCTCATTTCATTTAACGAAGCAAATTACTCTGTATCTTGTTTAATAAATCAGCAATTCCTTCATTAAACATTCAATTTTAAGCATCTAAATAGTCATTTTTTGAACTATTTATCAAATGAGGACAGCCCCTAGTTCTTCTCTGGTTATTCTTTGAGAATTCTTTAGGGTGTTGGGAAAACTCTGAATGGTTTACTTCAACTATCACTCTTTGTAAGAAATGATCTTATAGCCTATAAACTTTTGATCTATAGCGTCCTAAGCCGAATCGAGACCTTTTGGGTACGTACTGCACTCGCGTTTTGCGCCGCTCACAGCATGCTACTCTTTTCGATCCCATCACACCCTTGAGAGATATAATAGATAAAACCCGACGGGATTAATTTCCTATGTTTTTTTAATTTTCTGGATTTTTGAAAATTTATTTCTTTAGACATCTATGAATCGAAAAATATTTCCCCTCTCCCTTATTTGATGCTATTTTCTTCTGGAAAAACCAGTTTTCACGGTATTTTTATACGTGAGTTTTTACAGCAGTCATTTTAAAAGCATGGCCTATTATTGTACTTGGATTAAATTCTACTGATGGACTGTAAAGATAACTCAGCTCTAGTCAGCCCCTGATTTAATAAGGCTAACTTTGAATTAGAATGTTTCAGATAGATCAAAAGCCATCACCACTCAATCAAGCTAATTACATTCAAATAGAATTAATGCCAGTCTGGCAGGAAAACGCTTACGGAAAATGATATTCAGGTTATATAACAATATCAGGCCGAATCCACCTGTCACTCATCTAGCCCATCGTTAAAGGCCCATAAAAGTTTTTGAATAATCAGGTTGATCACCACAATCTGAACAGATTTAATGCACAAACAGATGACGGGTATGATGATTGATATAGGCATTCAAGCCATCGCCATATTGAGCCAGCTGCTTCATATTTTCGACATGCTGATAGCCTGCGCTACTATAGCTATAGGTATAAACTTTTGAGCTTTTCTTAAATTGAACCCGAATAAACTCTCTACCAATCTCATAATTGGCCACACCTGAATCATGATTCAGATCGAGATAATGTTGCAATTGAGCCGTTCCTAACACTATAAGTCTTATCATTTATATGGGGATTTTTCGATCAATTTTCAAATTCTACTTCTCGCCTTAATCATAGCTTTGGTGTAGTCAGACATTCTGAGAGTCGAGGTGAAATTAAATATATAAAAATCAATATAATTCAGCATCTAGATAAGAATTAAGTAGTTTAAGCATGAGCAGATATTGAAAAACCCCACCTTAGGAGTGGAGTTTTTTCAGTAGTTAATTTTTTTAAGTTTTAGACCGGTCTTATACAGCACAGCATTTGCTACAACCTTCTACTTTTTCAGTCGGCCAATTTATTCTTGCACGCTGATAAGCCAGTGCATAATTGGCGAAATACCCCAGCACAACTTGATCGTCAAATGCGGGTAAATCCTCACAACCGAGCGTTGCATTGTGTATTAGGTGTATGCCTTGGGCTATCGGTTTTTCATCTACAATAAATTTTATCATTTTTAGTTCCCCCATGTTTTTTTAGAATTTTCAACCTTCAAAAAACCATACAAAAATTATGTGTTTATAAAATTAAACCGATAATGCGCAAAAATCAATCATTTTCATAAAAGATGATAGTTTTTGAAATTGAATAAAAAAGACAGTTAATTATAAGAAAAATAGTTTAAAAAAGAGATTTTGCCTGATTGAGAAATTCGTCTTGGCTTTTTAAATGGTATGGGAGGTTTTTATAAAACTTACTGTCAAATTAATGAAAATTAGCTTTGTATCATAGAACAATCTATATCTTCCTGTTTCTTCTGTTATAGCCAATGCACGCCTCATATCACCTTCACAACCAGAACAACGCCCAATACTGGCACTCAAAATGACAAGACGGACAATAAGCCGATCTATTCCCTCTTGTTAGACAACACACGATTGAACTCCCTAGGGTTACAGTCGACAGGCCACGCGCATTGAATGTACTCATTTATACGGTTCCTGCCGTACCACTCCCTACAATAATCGCCTTGGCCCAACTGGCAAACTGTGACATTGCTCCACCACTGACAACCATACTGGTGAGTGTGCCCGCGAGCCTTTTTGCCGGGGTCGCTATGGTGTCTAAGACATTATCGCCCCATGGCATATAGTAAGTTGCGATTTCACAGAAGATAGCAATACGCCAAGCGATACCCACGAATAGTATTGCCAAATACTCAAAACTTCTCATAGGTTCAAACCATCCTATGAGAGCAGTAATACTCATCAGCAACAAGGAAACAAATACGCGCAAACCGCAGGCTGTAGGCTGTAGGCTGTATCCAAGGCATAAACCTAATACTGTTTCTCTATATATGCCCATCTAGTGCTTGATGCTTTTTATAAAGTTCTAGATTTAAAGTAACAAAAAAGCCCTATGGAGTAATAGGGCTTTTTTTAAAACAGGGAGTAACTGTTTTATTTATGCTGCTTAGGCATTCTTATTGTTGAATTGATTGCCAAGGCATTTGGTACACGGGGGTAAACGATCAGTACCAATTTCTAAGTAGGTGCGGTGGCCGCATTTGACACAAAAATAGAAGCCTGTTCCGGGTTTTTGACCAGCTGTAACCATCTTTGCTCTCCATAGGTTTTAGAAATGGTGAACTTAGTGTATATCCAAAATGTAAGGGCTGTCTATTGGTTATTTTGAATAAAAATGATGTCATTTTTGCAAGAAATGATTTCAGAAAAATTATGCTGGGTTTATAAAGGTTGAGCGAGCTCCTTTAATGGTTGCAATTTGCATTACAGCTGAAGCGCTTTGTGATCTTATGCTGGCTCCTCCTCTCTTTTTATAAAAAGTCAAAGAGTATGGATGCCAGAACTTTAAGCAAGCTACAGTGACTATTTTTTACATAACATTAATTTGTTACCAAAAAGGAAAAATTCAGCTATTTTCCTTCAAGGTGAACTTTCTAAGTTAGCAGATAGCTTGACTACAACCTGTTATAAAAACTTTTGCGGCAGTCATTAGATTGCTCTATTCCAATTATTTAAACCATGATTCTTAGTTCCGCGATTATAAAACACATTATATTTGTGCAGATAATTTGAACTAATACTCTCAATTAATTTCTGATATTTCATAAAATGAAGATTGCGTTAGATTTGACTTTCGCATGTGCTTTCATGATTCTGCGAATATACCTAACTTTTTCGACTCACTACACATGGGTTGCACTTGGAATTTGAATCCGCGGTTAAATAAATATAAATTAATCTTATTGGGCAGTATAACCACCGTCTATTACCACAGCTTGTCCTGTCACACCGCCCGCCTTATCACTGGCAAGAAAAATTGCATAATCTGCAATTTCTTCCACACTCAATAAGCGTTTTTGTGGGACCATCTCCAAAATCACATCTTCTAATGCACTTTGTTCGCTGACATTGCGTGTTTTAGCCAAGTCATGAATTTGACCACGTACCAATGGCGTATCAACATAACCGGGACATAAAGCATTTACTGTAATGCCGTCACCAGCGCACTCTAAAGCTGCGACTTTGGTCAAACCAATCACACCATGTTTAGCACTGTTATAGCCCGCCTTACCTGCAAATCCAATTAAACTATTAATCGAAGCCATATTAATAACACGGCCAAACTGCTGGGCTTTCATGATTGGAAATGCATACTTGATACCAATAAATGAACCCACCAACATGACATTTATTAGCTTTTGATATACTGCCGTTGGAAAGTCTTCAATCATGGCAATATATTGAAAACCTGCATTATTGATTAAAATATCCAGACGGCCATAAGTTTTTTGAGTCAGTTCAATGGCGGCTCTATATGCCTCTTCATCTGTGACATCACAAGGCGCAGACAACGCGTCAAAGCCTTCTTTTTGAAATGCAATCACAGCTTCAGTGCACTTTTCTGCATTCATGTCAGAAATAACAACTTTAGCCCCCTCCTTGGCAAATTTCTTTGCAATTTCATGCCCAATACCACTGGCTGAACCTGTAATAAATGCAACTTTATCTTTTAGCAGTTGACTCATCATATCCTCCGTTGTCTGATTTTTTTCATTCTAAATTCTTAAACAACACCCAACCAAGTAAAGGCAGCAACCACTACAAATACAGCAATGGTTTTAATGATCGTAATGGCAAAAATATCTTTATAGAATTGATTGTTTATGGGTTAAAACCTGTGACCACAAGTAAGGTAACTGCGCCATTATCCGTAAAGTATCTATACCGCATAATGCCATTGCTGCATTGTACTGATCCGCCATCACACCTAGGACAATACTCATCCCCCCCGAGGCTGAACCCATACTCCCGTTAAAGCCACAGTGGTAGCAGTTCATTTTTGCTGGGCATTTTCATCAATGATTTTTTACTCAATTCCAAGTGATAGATTCCAGTAGTTAAATTAAGCAGACCAAATAGTTTAGTGCGATCAATTGGAGTGCTTTAGTCTTCAATATATGATGCTTGCTTAACGTCAGATGTATCGCTATGGTTTGATTTATTTTATTGTCTATTGTTGGGGAGAAAATATCAGCTAATGGTTTTAGCCTTGGTATAGCTACAGTATTCGGCTTAGTTGAACCCCATTTATATAATTTCTTTGTTGTAAAGAAAACTCAAAAGACAAAAAATACACAGCTTCCCATCAAAATATAAATCAAGAGTTACAATAATGCGATGGAACTAATATGTCTTGGCTCATCGCATTATTTATTTTAGTGCGTGTGACGGTAATTATTTTTAATTGACACATAATTCAGAAAATGAAACGTGTATAACAACAGTGGTTAGTTTAATAAACTCAATTGATTAATTTAAAATCATTATGCTAAGGTGAAACTGGCTTAGCGTCAAAAGGGTATCAGCTCAATAAAGCAACCATGATCCTAGGCCTTTTAGAAAAAACGTTATGGATAACGATAAAATAACAACAGGGAGAAATAATGGGCACTTTAGCAATCCTCATCTCATTGGCATTACTGATGTTTTTTGCCTATCGAGGTATTTCAGTACTGATTTTGGCACCAATTATGGCAGCGATTGCCATTTTTCTTTCTGGCGACATGCTATATATGATGCCACAGTACACAGAAACCTTTATGTCTGCTTTGGGCGGCTATATTTTAAAATTCTTTCCTATTTTTTTATTGGGTGCCTTATTTGGCCAGTTAATGGTTGATTCGGGTGCTGCATCCAGTATTTCAAACTGGATCATGAAGAAATTAGGGCATAACCGAGCTATTTTGACCGTGGTATTGGCGTGTGGTGTATTAACTTACGGTGGGGTATCACTGTTTGTGGTGGCTTTTGCTATTTACCCCATTGCCAAGTCCATGTTTCAAGCGGCAAACATTCCAAAGCACTTAATTCCAGGTGCTATCGCTTTAGGCTCATTTACCTTTACCATGACCGCTCTACCAGGTTCGCCTTCCATTCAAAATGCGATTCCGATTCCTTTTTTTGGTACCAATGTATTTGCTGCCCCGGGTATTGGCGCCATTTCCGGTTTGATCATGTTTGGTTTGGGCTGTATGTGGTTACAAAGCCGCGCCAGTAAAGCTTATAGAAATGGCGAAGGATACGGTATTGATACCCAAGAAGCAGAAAACTTAGAAGACGGTTTGAACTCTCAAGGTGAAATGCCAGTATTTTTGGCATTTTTACCCTTGCTGTTGGTCATTGGTGTAAATGCTCTGTTCACCTACATTCTTTTTCCCAGCATGGACTTCAGTTCGTTCAAAGAACTCTATCCAAACTTAGATCCAAGCAAACAAACAGGTTTGTGGGCATTGGTGATTGCCTTGATGGCGGCATGTTTAAGCTTGATTTTATTACGCTTGGGCAAATGGAATAACTTAAAAGAAACTGTAAACAAAGGTGCGTTGGGTTCGATGTTGCCAATTTTCAACACAGCTTCTGAAGTGGGCTATGGTGCAGTCATTGCATCATTGGCGGGCTTCGTGATTATCCGCGATATGGTGCTAAATGTATCAAGTAATCCATTGATTTCAGAAGCCATCGCCATGAATATTTTGGCAGGCATTACCGGTTCTTCTTCTGGCGGTATGTCGATTGCCTTATCGACTTTGGGTGCCGATTACCTGGCCATGGCGACTGCTGCTGGTATCAACCCTGAATTATTACACCGTATTGCGGCATTGGCGGCAGGCAGTTTAGATACCCTGCCTCACTCAGGTGCGGTTATCACATTACTGTCTATCTGTGGCATGACGCACAAACAATCTTATGGCAATGTGGCCATGTGTACGGTTGCCATTCCACTGGTATCGCTTGTTGTAGCGATTACTTTGGGTACGCTTTTCGGCTCATTCTAATCCGTATTTACAGGATGCTGCAAAGCGTCCTGTAGCCATTTTTAAGGATTAAATATGAAACTGGCTTAGATAGATGACTTTCATATAGATTGATCTGATACCTTAAACCGCACTATAGCCCCCGAAAAAGGCTCTCAATTTGCGATTTTTAAAACCAGTTTATGAAAGTAATGGTATTGATGTCATCGCTACAGTAACCAAAGTTGTTCATGAGCGGAAACGGGTTTACTGTGACACCATTTACAACATACATGGCCAAAGAGTGATTGAGGGCGAAGTAGAATTCTAGGGACCTAGTCGCATAGTTGCACTAATTTACCCAAATCTCTGGTATATGCGCAAATAAAAAAACCCCACTTAACAGCAGGGTCTTTTTACAATAATAACAATTACTTTAAGCTTAAAGTCTTATGCTACATTGCCTTCCAGAAAATCCTGTGCAAAGCGCTGCAATACTCCACCGGCTTCATAGACAGACACCTCTTCCTCAGTATCCAGACGACAAGTCACCGGGACTTCAACAATCTGATTCTTGCCATCTTCAGTGGAACGCTCAATCACCAAAGTCAGGTCAGAACGCGGCGCAATATTCCCCATCACGCTATACAGCTCCGTCCCGTCCAGCTTCAGGGTTTTACGA
>NZ_JAMXXZ010000043.1:0-13789 GCF_024129285.1 Acinetobacter sp. S4397-1 | reverse complement strand
AATGGGTAACTAAACGTGGGGAAATGGGTAACTAAACGTGGGGAAATGGGTAACTAAACGTGGGGAAATGGGTAACTAAACGTGGGGAAATACAATGGTTAGTTGTTGAAATTTAAAAATTAAAATCAAATTAAAAACATTTAAAAATATTAAAATTAATTAAAAGCCCAGGGAAGCAAAAATTGCCCTTGGTTTTCGCTACGCTCAAACTCTATTGAACTTCGCTTTCGCTCAGTTCGTAGGGGCAATTTTTTAGTTAATTCTTTCTTGAATTCTAAAAACCACAAGAATGGATTCGCTACGCTCATAGAGCTTTTTCACTCGCTTTCGCTCGATCTAGAATCTGATTTTTACATGTGATTTACGCTTTATTAGGCTCTACAGCCTAAAAAGCTGTTTTTCAGAAAGTCGAAGCGCGAATTTTAGTGG
Source organism: Acinetobacter sp. S4397-1 (assembly GCF_024129285.1). Taxonomy (NCBI): domain Bacteria; kingdom Pseudomonadati; phylum Pseudomonadota; class Gammaproteobacteria; order Moraxellales; family Moraxellaceae; genus Acinetobacter; species Acinetobacter sp. S4397-1. The sequence continues at coordinate 13,360 of NZ_JAMXXZ010000043.1, read as the reverse complement.
TTCGCTCGTAGACACTCGCTCTATAGATACCTTTTAGGTATTTAATTTGAGTTTTAAGGATATTTCTTAGTTTATAAATTAAGGATTCATATTAGGTAAAGCGTAAAAGGGCCTATTTCGCATTTTTAGCCCTGATTACATTTTTTATTAGGGATGAATAGGATTAAGCCAAAAACAGGCTGTAATCGCATTTTATGGCTTTCCACGGTGCTTTTGGATGAGTACTTTGTGAAACTCTTGTCCATTGATTTTATAGGTTGGTAAATCTTCCACCATACGCTGGAATAATTTTGTTTCTTCCTTGAGGTCTTCGGTGTTGTTTTTGATCTCTTTATAGAGTGTGGTTTCTTTAATGGCTCTTTCCCAAATAATGCTCTGTAGGAGGGCATCTCTGAGCAGGGGAATATCACTGTGTTGGATCTGAAGATCGAGGTCTTTATAAAGTGATTGAACTACACCTCCTATCGCGTATTTGAGTTGGTTTTCTGCATTGCGTTTTTTCTGGGCTTCCGTCAGTTCCTTGTGACTTTTCTGCAAAATTTCACGTTTGTGTTCATTCTCCAGCCGGATTCGATTGTCTAGGGCGGCTTTTTCAATTTTCTGATAAGACTCTAGGGCGCGATCCAGGCGGAAAAAATTATCCTGATCCATTGCTTGATTGAGTAAGGTCAGAATTTCAATTTCGTTGGCCAAGAGGGGCTGCTGGTTTTTGTCCTTCAGTTTGATTTGTTCAATGAGTGCCTGTCTTGTTAGAAACTGGTTCTTCTCCCGGTCGACTGTTTTGAGCAGACTGAGTTGTTTGTCATTGAATCTGCCATTGGATTGCTGAAGTAGGGTCAAAGCCTGTTGTTGTTTTTTCTTGAGGAAGGGAAGTTTTTCCAGGAACTGCTGCAATGTCATGAGGTCATTTGAAGTGAGTATTTTCGCAGGTCTTCCACGAGCCGCCATCGCATTCTCCAGCATAAAATGGGTGAGGTTTTTGTGTTTTCAGTTTAGCATAGGCCGGCACGGGAAGAATTAAATAAAATGTGGGAACATTTTATTTAATTCTTAAGCTCGTTTCCGTGTTTTTAATTGGATATAATTACTACGCAATTATATCCAATTAAAAACACTTCTCCTCGTGCTCCGCAGGCTCTGCGAGGCTCCGTGAATCTGAAGGTGGGATTATGTTCTATTGCAACCTGGAACACACAAGCAAAAAGGCCGTGAAAACCCGATCGGGGAAAGTAAAAAATGCTGCCACGGCCAAGAACCGGTTTCACTACATTACCCGGACTTCGCATTTTAAAAATTATAAAGAAAGTGCCTCAGAACAGATCGAGTTTGTGAGATCCGGCAATATGCCAAATTTTGCTGAAGGAAAGCCGGCTGAGTTTTGGGGCGCTGCAGATATTTATGAACGTAGTAATGGCCGTACCTGTTCCAGTCTGGTGGTGGCCTTGCCGAAAGAGTTGAACCAGGCACAGCGGATTGAATTGGCCGAGGCATTCATTGCTGAGTTTGCAGACCGCTATCGCTATCCCTTTACCTGTGCCATTCATAATCATGTTGGATCGTTGGGTGGGCAAGAGCAACCGCATTTGCATTTTATGTATAGTGAACGGCATGTTGATGGCATCGACCGGACCGCAGAACAGTTTTTTAAGCGTTATAACCCAAAGGATCCACAGAAAGGTGGGGCGCAGAAGCTGACAGCTGATGTGTTAGGCATGGGAAAGGCGCAGTTACAGCTGTATCGGCAGAAAACTGAAGAGCTGATTAATGACAGTCTCATGCGTTATGCCCCGACCAAGATGGTGGAAATCAAGGGAATTCAGGTGGAAGTTCCTAGTTTGGTCAGCTGTTTATCCAACAAGGAATACAACAAGAAGCATGGCACACAGCTGAAGGATGTTCCTGTGATGAATAAGGCGGTCCGTTTTGCGCGTGAGAAAGAGCCGGAATTAGTGGCCGAACGGGAAAGAATGACTGCTGAAATTAACCGGTTACGTGCTGAAAATCATTATGAGTTGTATCGTTCATTTTACGAGGCTGAATTAAAAAATCGTCAAGAGATTGAAGAATTGAGCACGCAAGCTGAAACACCACGGACACGGCAGCATTGGTATGCTCAAGAAAAATTATTGTTTTTACAACAGAAAATGCTGCAAGCCTTATTGCAAGATCGTCAAATGACCGAACCTTTTAAGGTGATTCAGCATGATTTACAGGCTTATATCGATCTTTTGAATATCGAATCCTTCGACCGACTTGAAAAATTTGAATACTTAACTGATTTGGGCCAACAGTTAAAGAATTCAGTTATCCAGATAGCCTCTATTGAGGAAGAATTGGCATTCATGCAGCGGCAAGTCATCGAACGTGTGCCTTTGCAAATGAGAGAAAAGGCAGTAACCCCTGACAAGATAAGAAATCATGATCAGGATAATGATTTTAGTCCTGGCTTTTAAGCAGATTATTTAGGGCACGCCACTGCATGAGCAATACTGCTTCTTCATCTTTAATTGTGGTTTCTCCGGACTGAATCCGGTCAAAGCGTTCCCAGGATCTTTTTTCATGAGCCTTTTTTTCTTCAGGACTCATGCCGAAGGTCGTAATCGATTGAGCTGTTGCCCAATCCTTGCGATCCATTTTTTTGAGATGCTCACTTGTACTGAATTTTTTCATGGAAATACTTCTGAGAGGGACTTAACCGAATTATTTGATCTTTAATTCCTTAATGTGACAGAAGCTGATATTGCAACTGCCAAGCTGAATGCAGAATTTTCCCTTATATTGTAAAAGATAATTCGACTTTTAGATTTTTTTAGAAACTAAAAAACAAGATATTAATTATAAATCAACAATTTATACGATTAGTAATGAATTTTAGGTTTTTGAGAAAAAAGCAATATAATGGTTGTAAATCAATGCTTTAGGTGATTAGTAATGAATTTTAGATTCTATTTTTTTAAGCGTCTAGCCTAAAATTCATTACTATCCCATTTTATTTATTTAGATCAATTACTTAGATTATTTTTTAAGCCTAGTCTTGTGAGCTAAAAGAATCTAATTAGGGCCTACTTATAGGGGCTTTCGTATAAGGTGTATTATGTTAATTTTAGGGAAGTTCAATAATGCAAAAATATAAATCAAAAATAGATTGGTGGCTGATTATAGTTTTGACAGGAAGTTCTTTACTGCTTTTAACCTTGGTCTATAGTAATTTTGATAGCCAAAATTTACATGCAAATATAATTTTTTCCGTCCTTTTAAGTTCTTTAGCTCTAGTGGTTTGGTTACCCATTCCAACCACATACTATGTTGTAGACAGTGAGATATTAAAGATACACAGCATATTCTTAAAGTGGGAAATTCCATTGAGTAGTATTGAAAAGATCGAGGAAACATCAGACTCTTTATCAGCTCCAGCTTTATCTTTAGATAGAATAAAAATTGAATATAAAAAAGATGGTATCCATAAATCAATCATGGTTTCGCCAAGGAATAAAACTGAATTTATAAAACAAGTATCTTGATTTATCATCTACTTAATATAATAGAGATTATATGTAGCGAGGACTGTGGAACCTCGCTTTTTCGACTTCGCATAAGAGATTTTATGTTAAATCAGTTGGCTATAAATTTTCAAAAATATCCTTAGTTTAATATTTTAATAAGCAAGTAAAGGGTAAGATAGGATTGAAAATCTTAAATTTCTGCAGGAAATTTAAATTATAAATTAAAAGAAACGGGAGTTAATAGTATGAGTCAAGACCCTAAAAAATGTCCTGTTACCCACCTGACTACTGAAGCTGGTGCCCCTGTGGTCGATAATCAGAACAGTATGACGGCAGGTGCGCGTGGACCTTTACTTGCCCAAGATTTATGGTTGAATGAAAAATTAGCAAACTTCGTCCGCGAAGTGATTCCAGAGCGTCGTATGCACGCTAAAGGTTCAGGTGCTTTTGGTACCTTTACCGTGACCAATGATATTACCCAATATACTCGCGCTAAAATTTTCTCTGAAGTCGGCAAAAAAACCGAAATGTTTGCGCGTTTCTCAACGGTGGCGGGTGAACGTGGCGCGGCCGATGCAGAACGTGATATTCGAGGTTTTGCTCTGAAATTCTATACTGAAGAAGGCAACTGGGATCTGGTCGGCAATAATACCCCGGTGTTTTTCCTGCGGGATGCCCGTAAGTTCCCTGACCTGAATAAAGCAGTCAAACGTGACCCGAAAACCAACAAGCGCAGTGCCACCAATAACTGGGATTTCTGGACATTATTGCCTGAAGCCTTGCATCAGGTGACCATTGTGATGTCGGATCGCGGTATTCCTGCTGGCTACCGTCATATGCATGGTTTTGGCAGCCATACCTTCAGTTTTATCAATGCCCAAAATGAACGCTTCTGGGTGAAATTCCATATGCGTACCCAGCAAGGCATCCAGAACCTGACCGATGCTGAAGCAGCAGATTTGATTGCTAAAGATCGTGAAAGTAGTCAGACTGACTTATTTGATGCCATTGAGCGTGGTGAGTATCCAAAATGGAAAATGTACGTTCAGATCATGCCGGAACTGGAAGCTGAAACAGTTCCTTATCATCCATTTGACCTGACCAAAGTCTGGCCGAAAGGTGATTATCCACTGATTGAAGTCGGTGAATTCGAACTGAACCGCAATCCGGAAAATTATTTCCAGGATGTAGAACAGGCTACCTTTGCACCAAGCAATCTGGTACCGGGAATTAGCTACTCACCGGATCGTATGTTACAGGCACGTCTGGTGAACTATGCTGATGCAGCACGTTATCGTGTTGGTGTAAATCATTCACAGGTTCCGGTCAATGCTGCACGCTGCCCTGTAAACTCTAATCGTCGTGATGGTCAGGGCCGCATGGATGGCAACTATGGTTCATTGCCACATTATGAACCGAACAGTTTTAACCAGTGGCAGGAACAACCTCAGTTTAAAGAACCAGCATTAAAGATTACCGGTGATGCTGATTTCTGGGACTTCCGCGAAGATGACAATGACTACTTCAGCCAGCCCCGTGCCCTGTTCAATTTGATGAATGATGAGCAGAAACAAGCATTGTTTAATAACACGGCCGCAGCGATGGGTGATGCGCTAGATTTCATCAAATACCGTCATATCCGCAACTGTTATGCTTGCGATCCAGCTTATGGGCAAGGCGTTGCTAACGCCTTAGGTATGACTGTAGTAGATGCTCAAGCGGCACGTGAAACAGATCCTGCTAAAGGTTTACCAAGTTTTCTTTAATTTAAATAATTAATACCCCCGGCATCCTTGGACTGCTCTCAGTATCTTAGACATGAGGATGCCACTCAAAAACCGGTCAGTGAAGTTATTTAACATGAAATAAGCTTTTAAATTTCTCTTCCTGACCAATTACTTTGGCAAATTCAGCTGCAGTTTTTTGTCCAGTTTGATTGGCATTGCTATCACAATCGACTTGGCGTAACTGTTTTACAATGGCCCATTCAAGCTTAAACATCGCACCCATTAAGGCAGTATTGCCCTTGTTGTCACGTGCGCAGCGATTGGCACCATATTTTAGTAATATAGTGACTGCATCTTGATGACCATAATAAGCTGCCATGATTAAGGGCGTATAACCTGCACTATTACGGACATTCACTGGAAATCCGTATTTTAAAAATTCATTAATAACTTCTTGATTACCAGTTTTTGCTGCGGCAAAAAAGATATCGATTAATTCCTGTTGGGAGTTTACCGTTTGTTGCTTAGCCACTTGAACTGTTTCTTGGGCATGAAGTTTAGTTATTCCTAGTGTAAGCAGAGTCATTAATAGAATGCTAGAAATAGACATCATCACGCTATTCAAGATTGCTTTCATTTCAATTGGCCTCAAGTTTGCTTATGACAAAATATTGGAAATCTAAAATTCCTGTAAAACTCCCCTAGGGTTGCAGGAAAGGATTTGAGTTTTACAGGACTTTTCGGTGGTGACTCTTAATCGCTAGTCACCGATTTGATCAACCAACCAGAATTAGTCTTTCAATTTTGCAGCTTTTGCTTTAACGATTGAGATGTCACCGTTAACCGCTTTAGTCATACGCATACCGTAATCTGCATCTGCTTTATAGAAGTAAGACAACATGATGTGTTTGGTTTCTGAATCTTTAACACTGCCAAGATCCGCAGCCAAGTTCATGATTAAATCGTCTTTTTCTTTCGTAGTGTATGAACGGTAAAGATCACCCGCTTGCTTAAAGTTTTGCTCTTTCACGCCAATTTGTTGTACGTAACCAGATAGAGGCGTTTGTAGCGCACGTGCTTTCGCAGTTGCAGCTTTGGGCTCTTTGCGGCTTGGTTCGTAGTTCACATCAGAATTACGCTCACTGACATTCATTGAACCATCTTGGTTGTTGTTGTTTACATCAATCACTGGACGGTTTACAGGAATTTGTTGATGGTTCACACCCAAACGGTACATTTGTGTATCTGAATAAGAGAAGATACGGCCTTGTAGCAGACGGTCTTCAGATGGTTCGATTCCTGGTACCAGGTTACCTGGCGCAAATGCTGACTGTTCAGTCTCGTTGAAGAAGTTCTTCGGCATACGGTTCAGGGTCAAGGTACCGACTTTAGTTTCTGGAACCAGCTCAGTTGGCCAGATTTTAGTTGGATCTAGTGGATCGAAATCAAACTTGCCCAGGTCTTTAGGATCAAGCACCTGAATGTACAGATCCCATTTCGGGAAGTTACCTGCATAGATGTTGTTATAAAGGTCATTGGTCAAGTGGTTGAAATCTTTACCTTGCTGCTCAGCCGCTTCTTTCACGTTCAAGCCCTTCACGCCTTGTTTAGAGCGGAAGTTGAATTTCACGTACTTGTATTCGCCTTTGTCGTTATACAGTTTGTAAGCGTGAACACCAAAACCGTCCTGTTCGCGGTAGCTGGTTGGAACACCTTGCTTGCCGTATACATACGTCAGCATGTTGGTTGCCCATGGCTGGCTCGACAGGAAATCAAACACACGGTTAGCATCTTGTACGTTGGTCACCGGGCTTGGCTTCATGGCGTGAATGAAGTCCGGGAACTTGATCGCATCACGGATAAAGAAGACCGGTGTCTGGTTACCGACCAAATCCCAGTTACCTTCTTGTGTGTAGAACTTCACTGCGAAACCGTGCGGGTCACGTAAAGTCTCTGGTGAACCTTTACCATGAATTACTGTGGACATACGAACAAAAACTGGAGTTTTTGTACCTGCCTTGAATAGAGAGGCAATCGTCAGGTCAGATAAGTCTTTAGTTGCTACGAATTCACCATATGCACCTGTACCACGTGCGTGAACCACACGCTCAGGAATACGCTCACGGCCAAAACGTTGTAGTTTTTGTACCAATTGAACATCTTGAAGTAAAACTGAACCGTTTTCACCTGCAGTGATTGAATTTTGGTTATCCCCTACAGGCGCACCGTTATCTTTAGTTAACGCTGCAGCTTGTGTAGTCACTGTAACTGTTGCAAGCATTGCAATAAGTAACGAATGTTTCAACATAATCTGTCTCTTAAAATAGTACCTTTCCTGCGAGGATTAAGGTACTAAATATTAAGTGATCTATAAAACCGTTTATTTTTATAGTGTTAATCGTAAAAATGGATTATTATTGTGTTTTTCAGTGTTTTTCAGTGTTTTTCAGTGTTTTTCAGTGTTTTCCATATTAAATAATCACAGGAATATTTTCTTAATAATATTAATGAATTTTTGATTAGCCACTACACAGTAGTTTAATTAGGATTTTTATGGAGAAAAAATTATTAATTCAAATGAATTCGACTTAGTAGTTATTTAATTCTTCTAAAATTAGCATAATACACGTTATACGAAATTAAAAATGGGAGCCTAAGCTCCCATTTTTATTAATGATTTTTTAAATCTTTTAGCATTGCTTCACGCAGAATTTTATTCATACGTGTTTGATAACCTTTTCCTTGTGCTTTTAACCATGCTAATACATCCGCATCAAGACGAACTGACGTTTGTTGCTTCACTGGACGAAAAAATTGCCCATGACGAATAGCATTACTCCAGTCTGTAATTTCAGGAATATCTGATAGATCTAGCTGATCGTCAGGAACCGTTCCCTTAGCAAGCAAGTGTTCAACTTCAGCATCTTGCTTGTTGCTGAAATTTTCATTCAGCTCTTCGCGTGTATATCTAACCATGCTCATATTGATTGCGCTCCGCTTTGGTTACTTGTCTTGCACTAATGATTCGTATGATTTCACAGTCACCTTCATCAAAGATGGTATGAGCTACTAAGAGCATTAGTACGCCTTTTACTTTTCCAATGGTCTGCCAACGTTCTTCACCATTGGTATGTCTGTCTTGGATTGAGATCCTTAATGGATCATCAAAAACAAGGCTTGCAGTTTCGAAAGAGACATCATGCTTTTTCTGATTCTTTCGATTCTTTGCCTCATCCCATTCGAAATACTGTTTCATAAAAAACATTCAAATTTGTATATACAACAATGTATCACAAAATTGTATAACTCAAGGTGAGATGCGTAATTTTTAGTCAAATTTATTGGCGAAAGATTACAAAGTTGCTTAAAAAACACACGAGTTGTTAAAACGTATGTTTTTTGATCTTTGGTATTTTGATTTTATTGACCTAAGTGTTTAATAAATAATATTATTTTAAAACACGTTTCGTATAACCGCCATTATGTTAAATGGACCTAAATTCCTTAATGCGACAGAACAAAACTATACAAGCAGATGAACCAGAAAAGGACCTACCAAAACCATAAAAATACCAGCAAGCACCATTGTTAAGCTGGCAATAACACCTTCTTCTTTATCACGACTATAGGCTTTAGTCGTTCCAAATCCATGTGCTGCGTTGCCCAAAGATGCACCCATGGCAAAATGAGATTTTAACCGTAAAGCGCCTAGCACAGTATCACCGATGATCATGCCTATAACACCAGTAATCATGGTAAATAAAATAACCAGTTCGACAGAGCCACCTATATGACTGCTCAACTCCATTGCAAAAGGTGTCGAAATGGAACGCGCCATTAAGCTGTAGGTTGTTGACTGATCAAAATTAAACAGCTCGGCCAGATAAAATGAACTGATCATTCCCGCTAGCATGCCCATCACTATGCCCATACTGATAGAAAGTAGATGTGTTTTGATTATTTCACGGTATTCATAAATTGGAATGGCAAAAGCGACTGTTGCAGGACCTAACATCCAGACAATCCATTGACTATCTTGCATATACGTATCATAGGATATATTCAAAGATAATATTAAAATAATCAGAAGGATAGGGGGAAGTATCGCTGGTGATAAAATCAGATAAGGATATTTTTGATGGGTTTTTTTTGCGATAATATAAAACAGTAAAGTTGCAATCAGACAAACAATGGCAATTAAAGTCATGATTATTTTCCATCCAGATCTATATTACGCAGAGATTGGGAGCGATGATTTTTGATTTTATTTTCAAATTTAAAGCCAATATGTACACTATATGCTGTAACCACCATGACACAAATGGTTCCCAGAATAACAGTAAGGATTAATTGCCAGCCTTCTGTTAAGAAAAGATGTTTATATTTAATTAGTCCAACAAAACAGGGAATAAAGAATAGAACCAACTCACCTAAAATAAAATCGGAGCCACTCTTAATCCATTCAAGTTTAAAAAATCCAGTCAATAAACCTGTCAAAACAATAAAAAGCCCGATCACTGCACCAGATACTGGAAGTTTAAATAAGGATTGAAGTATGCTGCCAATCCACCAGAAAACAAGTAATAAACTGATTTGCAAAATGATTTTACTGAAATAGTTAAATCGGGTCGGATGTTCGATTTGTACGGGCATTGATATCACAGTTTGATTTTGAAGATAAGGTAATTTTATATGCTGAACATATGCTAAATTATGAATAATTTTATAAATATTATTCTATATTGGGATAATTTATGGATCTAAAATCCCTTAAAATTTTTGTTGAAACTGTCAATAGCCAAAGTTTTAGTTTGGCTGCAGAACACTTGTTTATGACGCAACCGACTTTAAGTAAGATCATTAAGAGCTTAGAAGAAGAGTTGGGAACAGCACTATTTAAAAAGGGTGCAGCAGGAAGAAAACGTGAAGTCGTACTAACTTATACAGGCGAACTGATTTATCAGCATGCATTAAACATATTGTCAGAACATGAAAAAATTTATAACACGATTGAGCAAGTTCAGTTACTTAAAAAGGGGAAACTGACTTTAGGTTTACCACCATTAGGTTCTGTCTTATTTAGTTCACTTATTGCCTTATTTCATAAGCAACATCCGGATATACAGCTTAGTTTTTTAGAGGTAGGCTCAAATAGTATTGAGGAAGCAATTGCAGATAAACGTATTGATGTTGGTATTTTACTTGGTAATTTTCGACCGACTTTTGCGTCAATCCTAGTTGTTGATTCAGCAATGTGCTTACTATCCATAAAAGATTCACAGTGGAGAAATAGAAAAACAGTCAATTTGATTGAATTAAAAGAAGAATCCTTTCTATTATTTTCTGATACTTTTACTTTGAATAGTATGATTATTAAAGCAGCAAATACAGTAGGTTTTGAACCTAAAGTTGTTTGTAAAAGCAGTCAATGGGACTTTATTGCAAAAATGGTTGAATCAAATATGGGAATCACATTACTTCCTCAAATATATTGCCAGCAATTCGATCAGGAAAAATTCAACACTGCCGTATTGGAAAATCCAGGTTTAAATTGGACTTTAAGTATGGCCTGGAATACGACTATAGCAATGAGTCCTGCAACTAGAGCATGGCTAAATATTGTAAAAGATCATAAACAGAAAATTCACTTTTAGTTCAAGGCTTTTACAACCAGTTTTTAATTGTCGCTACAATCAGTTCTGACTGTTTAATTCATCGGTTCTGTCGCATTAAGGAATTTAGGTCCATTTAACAGGTAATGCTCCCCTCAAATAATTGAACTTAAAAGTAGAAAATCGAATAGCCTTAATTTAAGGAGATTTTCTATGAAAACATCTAAATATTCAGACAGCTTAATCATGAGTATTTTGAAGCAAGCTGAAGCAGGAACTCCAGTTCCAAATTTATGCCGTGAACATGGAATGAGTTCGGCCACATTTTATAAGTGGAAATCAAAATATGGTGGCATGGATCTCTCGATGATGACTTGATTGAAAGAGCTAGAAGCTGAAAATGCTCGTCTTAAACGTATGTATGCCGATGAGCGACTCAAGTCAGATATCTTACAAGACGCACTGTCAAAAAAGTTTTAAGGCCAATTCAACGTAAATCAATTGCTAATTCAAGGCTAAGGAGTTTGTTTAATATCTTCATTAAAAAAATTATTAGTAAGAATAATTATCAATAATATCAAAATTATTAAGTTATTAAAATTTAAGAATTTCTAAAATTAACATAATACACCTTATACGAAATGCTTGAAATTTCCCTATAGGCATCAATATCTTAGTTAAAGCCGTTCCAGGGTTCAGCGCACTGGAGCGGCTTTTTATTGATTTGTCACGTTCCACGCCTATTCTTTGACCAAAGTTTCACAACTTTGATTAGCTCCAGTGAAGAATCAATTATCAAAAACTGCTTTCGCCAAACGACCGAATAAACCTCGTTTTTTAGGTTGTGGCTCGATATGTGTAGGCACTGGACTGTGCTCATTTTCTGTTTGCTCTGGAGTAGTCAATCCGTCATGTTTAGCTTCTGCTGTGTCTAGTTCTGGATCTGTTTTGGTCATGCTAGGTTGCACCGATTCTTGATCGGTAAACGTAGTCATATTGGCTTTTGGGGCTTCTAGTAAGCGTTGTATCGCCTCTATCTGATTATCTTTTGTTGCTAATTGTTCTCTTTGAAAAATTTCTCGTTCATGTGCTAGTTGTAGTTGTTTTTTTAGTATATCTATCTGTTGTTTCAGCATGTCTACTTCTGTCTCTTTTTGTACCGAAGTAGACTGTAACGTGGTTACATGCTTATTATTTTGGGATGGTTCACCAAATACGCGTATAGCTTCTGAAAGGTCTATTTTCCCATCGCTATTTTTTGATAAATCTCCTTTATTTATACGCTTATAGATGCTTTGGCGGTTCATTCCATAAAGTTGAGCTAATTCAATAACAGATAGTGCTTTCATTATGTAACCTAGGTGAAACTCTGTATGTTAGTAGATAGTATTTAGTGATGTAACGTTACATCAATGATTTAACGATAGCCAACTTTTTCAAGCATTGGAGCAAACTCCTTTAATTTTTCAGAATCTTTAAGCATTTCAGCAATTCTTACTGCAAATTGAGTATAGCTTTCAGTTCCTTGAGAGTATTTACTCATTTCTGGAAGCTCAGATAACTTATTGGAAAATAAGTAACGTTGAGAGTCAGTCATTTTTTTTGAAAAAAGATCTAGATTCCCAGATATTGTTTGATTTTCTGGTGATTTGTTCTTAGATTTTTTGTGCTTAAAAGAAAAAGAAAAACCACATATTGAACGGCCTTTTTTATGCTGTTGGTAGTTTGCTTCTATATCTGTTTTTTCGCTAATTTCAGAAATGGCTAAGTCTAGAACTCTTGTTTTAAAGTGATCCATACGCTTGTATTCATTAACACCAATTCCAAGTTGTTCTCTAAAAGTTGCTAATTCAAATAAAGGTGTTCTCCCCACAGCTCTCCATTGAATTAGTAACTCATATAATCTTGCTGAATATGTACTGTTAAGCTGGGCTGTTTGGCTCAGTAAATATTGAGTAAAAAAGTCTTTAATACCATCAATCTTACTTATTCCTTGTACAACAGCTAGTGTGAAAACAAGTTCAATAGCCCCTTCATCATCTAGATATTTTACTTGCTGAATCCATCTACTTTTGACTAACTTCCCATCTTCATCAAAGAAGCTAAATCTTCTGTTAAATAAGGAATCCTCTGCTTCTTTCATTCTCTGATAAGCATTTTGCCTCGTGGTCCCGAAAACTTCGGCATATCTCAAAGCATCTATTCTTAAAGGAGTATCTGTACTTAGTCCTGTACCCGTATGTCTAGCATCAACGATGGCTAATTGAACAATATGAAACTCTGATAAAGATAGAGCTTGGAAAGCTTGGTTTAACCGATTGGTTTTTACAACTAATTCTTTTGACATAGACCCAATTGAAATATTTTTATACCCACAGATTATAATAATGTGGGTGTAACTACAACTGTTTAGTTAAGGGCGTAATTAAATGGGTAACTAAACGTGGGGAAATGGGTAACTAAACGTGGGGAAATGGGTAACTAAACGTGGGGAAATGGGTAACTAAACGTGGGGAAA
>NZ_JAMXXZ010000042.1:0-14569 GCF_024129285.1 Acinetobacter sp. S4397-1 | reverse complement strand
AGCCTTGATGGCCTACGTTGAGATACAAAAGAACCAGTTTGAGCGGATCTTTGAAAATGTATATCGTTGGCAGAAGAAATTATTTAGACCAATTATCAAAAGCTTCATTGATGACTTTATTCTCGATAAAAATCATCTGTTACCACAGAGAATCTTTAAATAATAGTGCGTAAGTCCTATTACCTATATTTTTAGAGGCTTAAGAATACAGATAAGTATCTTATAATTTCTACAATATTTAGTTGCTGTAAACTGATCGCAATGAAACTCTATATATTTAAGCAGCGTGATTTAATAAAGGAAGTAGATTGAAACTGCAAATTTTATCTGATACTCACAATTCTAAATATTCAATATCAGAGCAAGCTGATGTCATTATTCACGCTGGCGATTTTTCTAATCGCTTAAGTGGTACAATTGAGTTTGCCGAAAAATGTAAATCTCTGAACAAAAAATTTATCTTTGTTTTAGGTAATCATGATTACTACAGCTCTAACTACAGTTCAGTCGTGAATTTCTTGAAAGAAAACTACCCAAAAAATGCACTAGTTGATGACAACCATATCAAAATTCAAGATAAAATATTTGTAGGTGGCACGCTGTTTACGAACTTTCGCTCCAATTCACCACTTACATCTCCTGAGGTACTTTTACAGTCCCAAAAAGATGCTGAACAATCGATTTATGATTTTGATCAAATCATGATTAGCAATGAAAATAGACCTATAACCGCCGATGACTACATAAAACTATTTAAAAAATATCATCAAAATATTTTGCAGTTTAGAGGGCAAGATCATGTGATTGTTATTACGCATTTTCCACCTCATTTAGCTTGTCTTGATCCATATTGGGGTACGCATCCTGTTGCATCAGCCCTCAATCCCTATTTTATTAATGACCTAGATGTAAAAGGCTTTAAGTTATGGATTGCAGGACATACGCATACATCAGTGGATACTGTAGTCGATGGATGTAGATTAGTGATCAATCCTTTGGGTTATCCACCAGAGCAAGGTAAAAATGGGTTTAGAGAAAATTTGATCATCGAAGTTTAAATAGATATATTTTTCTGAAACTTTTTTAAAGCGTCAGATAACTCGATTTTAAGTCTTGATGCTACATCTTGATATGTTATAATTTGTACATCAAAATGATGTACTTATTGGTGAAGAAATGGCTAATTTAGCAACTGAACGAATTAATGTTCGTTCAACAGCAGATGCAAAGAATGTGATTGAGCAAGCTGCGAATTTATTAGGCCTCAGTGTAAGTTCTTTTATGCTGCAATCCTCCTTTGAACGAGCAAAAGACTTACTTAAATCTAACCATGAGTTGAAAGTAAATAATGCTGATCGTGATATGTTAATGAATTTGCTTGAAAATCCACGCCCTGCAAACGATGAAATGAAGAAATTAATGAGTTTATTAGATGAGAATTGAGATTTTACAAACTCATCACCAAAGAAAATCATTTAATTGTGGGCAAGATGACTTAAATAAGTTCATTAAACAATATGCGTCCCAACATCAGAAATCAGGGACAAGTAAAACGTATGTTGCTGTTGATCATGCTTCAAATGTGATAGGGTTTTACTGTCTATCTAGTACCTCTATTGGATTCGATTTAGTAGATACCGTACTCACCAAACGCTTACCTCGTTATCCACTCCCTTGTGTTGTTGTAGGTCGCTTTGCCGTTGATAAAGTGACTCAAGGGCAAGGAATTGGAAAAGTGCTTTTAGCACATGCTCTCAAACAAGTTTCAAAAGTTGCTCAAATTATTGGTGTAAATTTTGTTGTAATACATGCAAAAGATCAAAAAGCGATGGAATTTTATCAGCGTTTTGGCTTCATTTCTTTAACATCAAATCCATTAACATTAATATATCCAGTGAATGAAATTCCTAATTTTAATTAAAGTGGTCTACTAGGAATACAAGTAACTGGCAAACTATGAATGAGAATTGGTGACAGACCTATCCAATAATCTGCAAATTTTTCAAGATCTTGCTCTTCAACATGCTGATATGAAGATGAACTATTCATTAATGCAGCATGAATACATTTTAAAACATCAGAGATGTCTATTACGAGCACAATGTAGTAAAGAGGCACATGCCCAAATACCATCATATGTTTCATATTCTGCTAGTCATAAAAACTTTGATAACGTACTTTCAACCCTGTAAGTTCAGTCGCTTTTTTTACAAGTTCTTCAGAATAGTCAATCGCATCTACGTAATAGCCCTTTTTTCTAAAAGCCAAAGTATCCCGACCTGAGCCACAACCTAAATCTAAAATGTAGGCATCATGTGCTAATTGCTCTAAAAAGGTTGGTATAGTGCTTCCATATCCACATTCAAGGTCGACTTTATAAATTGATCAGCCTGTTTATTGTAATAATCTATTGTTTTCATTCAGTTGGATACATCTCAGCCATGTATATATACGATATCAGAGTTCGCTTATCATTGAGAAACGATTTTAACCTACAACTTCAGCGACGATATCGCTCGTCCCTTTCTATATTGATTTATATTCAATACAGCTTGCCTTAGACACATTAAAACAATTCATTTTAAATGCTCAATTTTTCTTGCTGAATCGCATGTATCAACATAATAAACGCAATACAAAGTGTCGTATTTTTATTGTTTTCATTGATAAAGCTTAATTTCACTTCACGACTTTTTTGTGACTTATCCGGTGGATCATTATCAACTTTTAGCTGCGTATCCTCAGGGAGTAAATACTTCAGTCCCGTAATCAGATGTTGAATGGACCAATCGACACGTGGCCTATTTTGCTTATCAAAACGATATTGAAAATGAATAAAGTTTTTTCTCAGCTTTCCATGTTCAATTAAAATACTCAAGGCTTCTAAAACCTGATGTTGAACCCGCTTTGGCAGTGCTGAAATCTCTACGCATTGCTTTGCTTCAAAACCTTTCTTTAAGGCTTTTTCATATAAGGAGATGAGTTCATCTTCACTAAAATCCTCATTATTTTGAGGCTTTTTTACCGCCATCCACTTAGTAGCGAGCTTTTTACTGCGTAATACCCAATCATGGTCCTCATAAGCTCTATATTTAATGTAATCATGGATGATGGTAGATACAGATACATTTTTACTTATTTTAGGCTGAACAGGTTTAACTGAATCCACTTTTTTGAGTGCATAAGTGGCATGATAAAAATCGAAATACTGGCCTTTTCGTATTATATGATTAAGATCCACAATTTCTGTGTTAGCACTTGTTAAGTCATTTTGAAGTATCAGTTTGATCGTGTCCCGATGAATTGTACAAGGCAAATGATAAATTCGATCTATCACCAACAAATCCAGCACATGTAGATAGTGAGATGCTGTTTGCTCTATGTTTGCATGCCCCATCCAGTCAGCTAGTAACCGCCACTTATGCTGTATGACAGCTTCATGCTGAATTGCAGTTTCTCCAAATAAATGCTGACGCATGACTTTACACCGGCTCCAAGTGTAATCCGTATAGGTCATGATCATCTCTTTTGAGCCTAACCAAGCGATTGCTAAATGATTCGCGGCACTATGTCTAAAGTTATGGAAAGTATAACCATGCCCTTCACCCAATATCTCATCAAAAATCACTTGGGTCATTTCACTAATATAAGCTTCACTTAAAATTTCGCCATCTTGGGCAAAAATCAATTTGTCCGCATGATTAGTTTTCGCTGGATTATGTGTAATACATTGTTTTAGATATTGCTGTACCAATGCCAACTCTTCATCGAGCATGACGGCGTTCAGATCAAGCTGACGCTTTGCGTTTTGGCTTTTGAGTTTCCGATAAACATTGTTACGTAAATTAAAACGGATCTGCACAGGTTTGGTCAGCGTATCATTACGCCAAATCAGTTCAGGACAAATGACCTCTGCCAATGTAAGTCCCCTAATTTCATTCAATCGCATCCCCAAACGAAATGCGAGTAAATACATGAGCTGTAGCTGAAAAAGATACGCTTGCTCTTTAGTTGTTTGACATTTTTCAATCTTTAAACTTAGTACCTGTTTAAGCTGATTGAACAATTTTGGGCTAATTAATTTGGCATGACAAAATTGTACACGATGATAATCATTGTATTGAAAGGTACCGACCTTAGGGACACGGTATTGTTTCATACAAAACTGATGAAATGCTTTAAGTCTGCCAAATGCATACTGTGCACGTCCGTGATTGGCCTTAGGATCAGTCTCACGTTTGGCTTGATCTCGATCATCAATACTATCTAAGATAGCGTCGTACAGTTCCTCACAATCTTCTTGATCCATGTTATCTATATCACCTGGGAACATATAGACATGGAATAAGTAATCTTTAGCGATACTACTTAAATACCGCTCGATACTATTGAGTTTCATCTTTTGAGACTTAAGATGAAAAATCCAACCCAGTAGCCTGAGCTGTGCTTCTATTAGATTTTTTTCATACAGGCCAACGTGAGGCTTCTTTTCTTCTAGTCGCTTCTGAATGCTTGTCCATCTGATCCATTTCACACGTTCACTTTTACGCTGCCGTTTCTGACGCTTATCAACTTCAGTCTGATCTTTTTCAAATAGCATCAATTCAAATGGAATTTCTTTGAGTTGCTGGTGAGCTGTAATTAAGTCTGGTACCGCCTTTTCTGTCTGTAGTGGTATATACCGCTCAATATGTGTTAACTGCGTCTGCAAGATGTTGTGATCTAACCATGCTCTCGCCTGATCAATAGGTGTTAACGACACCGTTTTGAGACGACCTCGCATAACCTCGCTTAAGCACATATCTAAGCCCGAATAAGAGTCAAGCTCAATGGCTAAGTTTGAATGATCAAAAGGTGTAAGTGAACGAAGCTCTGCTAACTGTTTATCATTACGGCGTAGTAGTTTTTTCAGACCTACGAACTGATGACTCAGATCAATTTCTTTAGGTAATTTCCCTAATACAGTAGAGATAGACTCCAAAACATATCGTGGCATCTGCTGATTCAAGGCTTGAGAGCCATGCTGTTTTATCCCTTGTATAAACAACTGTGCATAGGGATTAAGCCAAATATAACGCCACTGATACACCTGTCTATTTTCGATTTGATTACCATAAGCACGCTGTGGTACTCGATAATGCAGTGCGAGTGGTTGGATGATTGTTTTATATCCAGCATGATAAAGTTTAGTACAGATTTGGAGTTCATCTTTGACAATAGCGTTGACCAGGGTATTACCAATTGCTGTTAATTGACTTAGATCAGTACAGCCAGAGCAGTACATCAGACTTAAATAAAAATTCCCCCATAACCATGCCGGAGTAACTTCATCCTTGTATGGACAATTCCAATAGGATTTTAAGGCTATAGCAATATGATAATGTTTTTGTCCTTGCCGAAGATGTGATTCAGTACTACGAAGTTGTCTGGGTATAGGTTCTAGAAAAGTAGTTTTAGGCCATACTTTGATTGGATACGCATTCTTTGCTTGAGATAAATAGGTCTGACGCAAAGATAAAAAATATTTTTCAATAGCTTGAATATACGGTTTTTGAGCATCTTTCCGAGTAAATTTCTTCTGCTCTAAAAAACAAATAAATTCATCATAAAACTCGTACCACAAGCTATTTAGTGTGTTATCTAATAATTCAGGTCGGTCTCTTAAACTCTTAATCTGACTTTTCATTTCGGCAAATACAGAATCAACCTGAACCTGAATTTTTTGAATCAATGACTCATCTATACTCATGATAAGCCCTCAGATTGAAGTACTGAAATGTATGACAGATGCTCAATCTGCAATTGCTTAATCATGCGATCAATATTTTGGGTAAATTGATTGATATATTGTGGTAAAGATGCAGATGAATAGCGATAAAAGAGCTCCTGATTACGCTGATCATGCCCATAAACTGCTTGTATGACATTAAAAGCCAAACCTTGCTTCATCAACATATTCATATCAAAGTGTCGTAGCCAGTTATTATATAAACTGCTGAGTTGATGACCTTCAATATAGTCATTAATCCAACTTCGGTTAAGCGCAGCAATCTTAATTTTCTTACTTGCCCATTCCTCAGCAGTGGTCGGTAACGATTTCGGGTAATGGATCACTTGGCCAAACAAATCTTGCAATGTAATCTTTTTCCCAAACACAAATCGGAGGAGCTCTTCATACTGCTGAGTGACCGTATTTAAAAATTGCGTATAACGTTTAAAAGCTTGGATAAAAAATGCTGGGAGCGGTATATAGCGACCATCTTTTCGTGATTGACTGTTTTGCTTATCATCTACATACAACAACTTTAGTTTTAAATCGTAGTCACTATACTTTCCTAATAAGTTTTCCCGAGGACGGCGTGTTAGACACAATAAGCTGATATGCCACATCCAAGCACTATAGGCATTAATTCGCTCAATTATATGTTGATGTATCTGTATTTTATCAACGCAAATGGCATGTAATCGTGTAAAAAATTGACCAACATAATTTTGATTGAGTGCTAATTGGCTACCAAAACGTGATATAGACGCAGGTTCATGTTTAACAAACTGCTCTTTAAGCATTTCAATTTCTGTTTTCGTTTCTTCAACACTGAGTGTCTCTAAGTAGATCAAATAATGCTGATTCAATTCCGATGCGCTCACACCATTGTAGAAACTACTCGGTAGCTCATGGGTGCTATCTTTGCCCGATAGCACATGGGCAATATATTCATTAAAAGTACGGTGAAAAATATAGAAATACAGCTGGGCTTGGAGTTTCTCAACAGTAATTGAACCTAGCCCCTGATTCTGAGTCCATTTTTTGAGTCTTTGATTGATCTCTTGTACTGTAAGTACCTGTTGTGATCCATTCAAAATAAGATATTCAAACCAACTGCTTGATACATGGAGATCATGCGTCACTGTTTTATTCAGTTGGTGAATCTTTAAAGTTTCAACTTTTTGTTTTGTAATATCTAAATGTAATCTGAGTCGATACTCCGGCTTTTTAGAACTACCACCTTTAATAAGCACTCCCTCATCAATCAGTTGTTTATATTGAAGCAAATGCCTTGGTGATAAACCCGTCGCTAAACTCAATAAGCATGCTGCTGCAATCGCTGAATCTTGAGTAGGAGCATTATATAACTCACCCTTCAAAATATAGATAAGATGTTGAATCACATCTTTGCTCATGTAATTTGTGTTGGTTACAAACGGTTGTAGACGTCTTTGACGATGCCTCATCAAATGTTCACTATGATTGTTCAATACTGTATTAAAACGAGCTGTAGATTTAGATGTTGTATGTACAGCAATCCCCTCATCTATAAATTCAACATCTCCATCATCAGCATAAAAGATCTCCTGTCGAGCTTGAATATATGCTGGATATCCTTTAATAAGCTGTCTTTGTTCTCTCTTCTTTTGGAAACTTCTTAATTTTTTCTTTGTCGGCCAATCTGAAATTTTTATTTTTTTACGACGCGAGCGTTTTACAATCCTCCCTTGTTTTAATCGTTTAAAGATAATTTTTAAGTCATTTATATAATTTAGCACCTTAGTTTGAGTGAACTCGGGCAATTTTTGATTTATTTTATTCTTAAGGAAACTCTCCCAGTCACTCGTCACCTTGTCCTGTTCGAGTTCTAACATATATTCTATAAAGTATTCTAAGAGCCTTTTACTCTCGTATTTTAAAGAACTTTCTTCACTTTGTTGTAGAATTGATTTTGCAATATATCGAAATAAATCAAAAATTTCTTTTTGTTTAGCTTGGGAATCTGGGATAACGGCTAATTTTATATAAAGCGCTTCAACAAAATAACTCGTTCTCAAAATGAGGTATGACCATCCAGCATGGTCTAATACATCACCCGAAGCAAAAAAGCTTAAGGCCGCAACTCGATATTCTTCACCCAGTTTACGCGCTTTAATTATCTCGTGAAAAACCTTATGCGCAGTTTTTCCAAAATCACTAAAAGTCTGCTTATCACTTTCATCTAAATCATCAAATACAGCATGCGAAATAAACTTTGTTCTGTACTCTTGGTATTGTGTTAAAAAGAGATCTTGTCTCCGTTCTCTCTTTTTCTGAACTTCCATTCGTTCACTCTTGCTCTGCATTGATTAAAGTTGAAGTCTCGATCATACCAAGCTGCTTCTTAGAACATTTCTCCATGACTTTTTGTCTCGTTTCATCGTTACGTATGTCAAAAAATTGAAGTAGTAATGGTGTAGTGAGTTCCTTACGTGTATTAAAAATTTCTAATGCCATTTTTGAATCGATATATTTTTCCATATCGCAAATAAGCTGAATCTGCGGAATATATTGGACATTTGCACGTACTGCCCTATCTGTTTTCAAAAGTTCTAAAATACGATGCCAGAGTTTTACATAAATTTTTTTAAAATTATTCTGCTTACTCTTGTTGTTGCCTGGCCTAATTTTTTCTAGTTGTTTCAGCTTAGCTTTGATGTATTCCAAGTCTTTTGTTTTGGTTGATAAGGGTAGAACAAATTGATAAAAAAATACGAGAGTATTTTTTATCGTTTGATCAAAACTCATGACACAATTAGCTCAAAATATTAATACAAATAGTTATAACACTTTTTCTATTTTTTATTTCACAAATCAAAATAAATTTAGTAAGTATTTGTAATAAAATATCTTTTTAAATTTTATTCTTCCATTTTTTTATAGTTTTTAGTTATTCCTTATCATCATTCTCCACATCAAACGAAGATATGCCAGAATGAGGTGTGCGGGTCATGCGCTTTTGAATGTTGTCGATTAAAGTCTGAACATTGATTGACGATGAATTTAACCTACTATTGATGAGTTCATTACAAACAATAATGAATTGTTGAATATGGCGGCCGAGATTAAGCTGTTCAAAATCGTTTTTTATTGTTTTGCTCTCTAAAAAAGTTTTTAACTCATTGGCATTAAATTCATCCATCCCCTGGAGTTTTTGCGTGATGTTTGCATACAGTTGTTTATTTTCCTCAGCGTGAGAAAACTGCTTTTGCAACAACAGTTTTAAATCATAAGATACTGTATTGATTTTATTGTTCTTTTCACACTTATGTAAAATAACTCGTCTTTCTTTCTCTTCAGCCTGAGGCTCTAACAAGATGATTCCCTTCAGCATTTCGCACAAGACTGCAGTCAAAAGATATGAATAGATGAATGCTGCTTTTTGTTGGTCGCTTAGTTCTCCTATAGATGCACTTTTAGCCCATTGAGTTAAGCCTGCCAATAATTTCTTTTGTGTCACCATCCGATTGTCTTTAATCACCACATGGATATCGTGAGCAGCAACATACAATTCCAGCGCCTGCTGATCTTGCGCCAAGAGCTGATTCAAAATTTGTTTTTTTACACTCAGGGGTTGATTGACCCATTCTTCCAATAGTTTAATTTGCTTGTCAGCTGACAATTCATCAGTTTGGCTCATAAAGCTACCATAATTTTTCAGGGTAAAAATTGATATTCAGGTTTCGTTCGAACTTGAGCTTCAAGTCTTTATTCAGGCCAAAGTATTTTTTATAAGTGCTTGCACTCAATTGAACACAACGCTGCGGATTTTTTCCCACCTTCATATACCGTGATAATGGCAAACCTAAGGTATCGGACAATTGAGTAAAAAAACATGTAAATAGAACAGCATGTACCTCTTTATGTTTGTGCTTTGGAACCTGTTCCAAATCTAAAGAAATTTTATGGATTAACCATTTTAGAATTTCAAATTCATCAACACCTTTATGGGATTTTTCACCCTTGTTAAGAATTCTTTTGATATAAGCATCCAGCTTGTTTTTAAGATTCAAGATAAAATGTCGAATAAAATCTGGTAAATCTAATATCAAAACTGCACTTAACTTGGTCAGGACTTCAAGTGATTTTTTTTGCATTTCCAATTTTTTTCTATCGTAACCATCTCAGCTGATACTGGCTGTATAAACTCAATACTGTTGAAATGGCTAATTTTTAAATTTACAACTTAGGCTCAACAGAATCTGTTAAGCCTAAAAAGGCAGATCATGAAGATAAAAATATTGTTGATTCTGATATGGATGAAATTTTAGATCCATCAGAAGATCAGTTACCGTTCTGGTAAGCATTTTTCCCTTTAACACTTTTTAATTCAATATGTATGATAAATAGCAGTACCCAATATTTAAAAAAATATTGGATACTCAATTATAAATTTCCACAGTGGAAATTTATAATTTTTATGGGCGGTCATCTAAACCGGCAAGAAATTCTTCTAACTTTTCAATCTTTTCTTGATTAAATTCAGCATTTAAACTGGTGCGAATATTTAGGACTGTTTTCCCATTGAGACTTTTCTCGATCTTAATCGAACCAAATTTAAGACCATTTTTATTTTTTAAGATCATTTTGTTTACTAGAGAGGCATTTTCGATGCTTTGATCTTGTTTTTTAGCTGTCTCTTGTACCGTTAATGCTTTTTCTATTTGATAAATGAATTTTTTTGATGGACGATTTGTTTCTGTAAATTCATTTAGGTACTTTTTCCATATGGTTAACGTGGTATCTTCAACTAGTTGATGGTTAAACTTTAAAACCAGTTTATTTAATTCAGTTAACAATTGTTGTGCGGTTGCACCTGAAATCGCTTTGGGGTGGATTTTTAGATCTTCTTTTATATAGTTTGGCAGTTTATAAAAGCTCATTAATCTAAAGTATTTAGATTGATCTAATTGATATTTTTGAGTAATAAATTCTATATTTTGTATAGTATAACCAAACTCATCGCAGTGTTTTTGTATAGCATTGACTAATTCAAAATCACTAAGATTTGACCGATGTAAATTGTCAATCAATGAAATTAAAGCCGTATTTTCTGTAGATTTATCATCTCGAATAATTGCACGAATAGTCTTATGTTTTAATACATCACGAACAGCTCGAAACCTTTTTTCTCCACCAACAAGCTCATATGTTTCTTCTTTTTTGATCACAACAATCGGATAAATTTGCCCATTCGTTTCAATACTTTTGGCAAGCTTTTCAACATCTTGTAAAACTTTGTCTGTAATAATGCGAGGTTGATGCTCTGAGAAGTCAATAAGCTCTATAGGTAGATCAACAATATTATTTTCAGTCGATGATACCAATGCAACTTTGCCTGTTCCTGCTGCATTAATAAATGCTTGTTCCATTTCAAAGGCATCATCAAAATCGACAATGAGTGGTTTTTTCGCCATTACAGGATCTCCACCAAAAATTCATTTAATTCATCTTTTGCTTTACTACTACCCATTTCTAATACTGATTTTCCTTCGATCATTGCATCGCGAAATTGTTTGCGATCACGCACAATGGTATTTAGTGTTTTCACAGACTTGACTTGTTGTAGCAACTCTAAAGCAGCATCAATTTCTGTAGATTTGGTATTGGTTGGTGCTTTATTTAAAACTACAAAAGTTTCTAATTTCTTATTTACTTGCTTAGCAGCATTTACCAATCTAAGCACAAATGGCAGCACTTCGATATCTGTTTGACTAGGTTGCGTTGGAATAATAAGAACATCTGCTATTAATAATGCTGAACGAAACTCAGCTGAATCACGTCCTGCAACATCCAATACAATATATTTATTATTATTTTTTAACTGTTGTAGTTCTTCTTTTAAATTATCTTTGAGCGAAATGGTTGTAATCGAGTCTTGTGTTCTACGTTTACTCCATTTTATAGAGGATTGTTGATCATCTCCATCTACAAGAATAGTCTGACCTTTTTTGCTCAGAGCAACAGCTAAATTGGTTGAGAGTGTGGTCTTTCCAACGCCACCTTTCTGATTGGCAATTACGTATATTGTCATGGATTAAATATATAAAAATAAAATTTATATTAGCATAATTTTAAAAATTAAAAAAATATTTTTAAATTTCCACAGTGGAAATTTAAAAAACTAAAAGCCTTTTTTTTCTTTTGTTTAGTCCCGGCATTTGATGGATCGGATCAATCTTAAAAAGTTCAGGTTCATCTATCCACTGTTTGCAGATGAATTCGTAGGGAGTCAGGCCCCTGAGTGTTTTGAGTCTGCGGTCGAAGTTGTATGTAGCAATAAAATCAGCAAGGTGAATGCATAGCTGAGTGTGATCGTCGTAAGGCTTTGTTGCACAAACCTATCTGTAAAGGGTTTTTCAGCGATATAATTTTCAAATGAAGAAGCCTACACACAAAATCTACCGCACAACCAATTGGCCCGCATATAACCGAGCACTCATGAGTCGCGGAAATATTGCCATTTGGTTTGATCCTGCTACGCAATGGTATGCGCCGAGCAAGCCTTGCACGAGAGATCCATATCCCTGACATTAATTTAGCTAGTGATTAAGGGAAAAATAAAATACCATCAACTCTTTAGAATTTTAAATTTTTTTAAAAGAGGATATATGAAAAAATTACTACTATCTTTGGGTTTGTTATTTACAACTTTGGCTTATGGTGCTGAACAGAAAGGTGATATTCCTTTCAACTATAGTATAGACGTGAATAAGCTTATAAGCTTTCTCTCGTCAGCAGAACGCTCTAAAGCTAACAACTTCTTGGCAAATTTGTCACAGGAAAGTTACGGTACAACTTATTATAGCTACTTATTTAAAGCTCCCAACTATACGACAGAGTCACCTTTTAAAAAGTCACTGATTCAATACGATATAACTGCACCAAAAGAAGGGAAAATTACTTTAGCGATTCAACGCATCAATATAAATTGTAAAGACTATTCATCAATAACTAATATCGATCATTATGATCTTAAAACTGGCGAACTAATAAAAACCTCTTTAATAGATAGTAAAGCAGGTGATCTTACAAATATTATAGATAAACAATACTGTGAACTTAAATGATCCATTAAGGCTAGTACATCTAGCCTTTTAATAACAATAATTAATAGAGCTATTAATAGAGTTAAAAAAATAATAAAAAATGAGCAAAATAGAAGAATACAGATCAGAGCTAGTACGTATTCAAATTAGAAGGCGTAGATCCTCGATTAGTCAAAGTTATCAAACGTGCTATCGAAGTAACTGAAGTAGATTTTACAATTACTGAAGGACTTAGAACTAAAGCAACTCAAGCCTTATACGTGAAGCAAGGAAAGTCTCAAACTATGAACTCTAAGCATTTAGATGGATTAGCTGTAGACCTTGCAGCATGGGTAAATGGTACGATCAATTGGAACTTTGATTATTATTTTAGTAAGCATCCGGCTAACACAGCCTTACCAAGCGATCCTATAAGCCTTAATTTAGTTCCCACCTAAAAACAAGTGGGGACTTAATCCATGAACATGGATATATATTCAACAACACCTCCTGTTGCTAAAAAACGCAGAACATACAGCAAAGAATTCAAACTCAGTATTGTCAATGCCTGCAAAAATCCTAATACCTCGATCGCTTCGGTCGCACTGCAACATAGTATTAATGCCAACCTTGTCAGTCGTTGGATCAGGATCTTCAGCCATCATGATGGTGCCGTGCAGGATCCTACTCATGTGAATCCAGCATTTATTGCTTTGCCTTACACTGCTGCA
Source organism: Acinetobacter sp. S4397-1 (assembly GCF_024129285.1). Taxonomy (NCBI): domain Bacteria; kingdom Pseudomonadati; phylum Pseudomonadota; class Gammaproteobacteria; order Moraxellales; family Moraxellaceae; genus Acinetobacter; species Acinetobacter sp. S4397-1. Next base: position 1,004 of record NZ_JAMXXZ010000042.1, on the reverse strand, counting down.
ATCAGCCAACCTATTGATGAGAGGATCACGTTGTGTATCACCGTGCCTCATACGAATAATGATATTCAGCTAAAATGGCAGACATCAGAAATACCTGCCTTGGCAGAATTACTCAAGGCACTTGCAACATGATCCGCATTGATGAAATCTGGCTTTCTACCCAACCTCTGGATATGCGTGCAGGTATGGATACGACCATGGTTCAGGTGGTGAGAGCCTTTGGCTACATCAAACCGCATTGCGCCTACCTGTTCTGTAATAAACGTGGCCATCGCATGAAAGTACTGGTACATGATGGACTGGGCATCTGGCTGTGTGCCCGGCGGCTGGAACAGGGCAAATTTCACTGGGCTCAAGTTCACCAAGGTGAAAGCGTAGCTCTCAGCCCGGAACAGTTACAGGCACTGATCCAAGGTTTGCCCTGGCAGCGCATTGGACGACAGCAGGTGGTGACGATGCTTTAAACCAGGCTGTTCCATTCTGCTATTCTCCAAACGTTCTATTTCATTCTTCTCATGACCTCAGGCATACTGCGGTCATGAATACGCTGCCTGACTTAAGCCAACTGACCCATGAACAACTGCTGGAATTCACCAGGCAGTTGGCGCTGCAGCATCAGTCTCTGGCACAATCAAATCAAGAATTAGAAAAATCAAACCAGCAATTGGATGCCAAAGTTCAACATCTTTCTATTCTCACTCAAAAATACGAGCATGAACTGGCGCTGTTTAAACGGCATAAGTTCGCCCAGAAGAATGAACACTTAACGACCAAACAAATCCACCTGTGGGACGAAGCGGTTGAAGAAGATATTGCCGCGGTTGATCTAGAACTGGAACGGCTAAATGCAGATAAAACCGATGCAGCGACACAGAAAGCCAAAACCAATAAACCTAAACGTCGACCACTGCCCGATCATCTACACACCATCCGTATTGAGCATGAACCTGCATCAACCCAATGCGCTTGTGGCTGCCAACTCCGTCGTATCGGCGAAGATGTCA
>NZ_JAMXXZ010000041.1:0-15280 GCF_024129285.1 Acinetobacter sp. S4397-1 | reverse complement strand
AGCCTTGATGGCCTACGTTGAGATACAAAAGAACCAGTTTGAGCGGATCTTTGAAAATGTATATCGTTGGCAGAAGAAATTATTTAGACCAGTTATCAAAAACTTCATTGATGACTTTATTCTCGATAAAAATCATCTGCTACCACAGAGAATCTATAAATAATAGTGCGTAAGTCCTAATATATATATACTTCTGTGAAAAAATTAAATCCAAATTATCATCTAGGTAAATGATATTTGCATCCATTAAAATATTTTTTATATCTAATGAAATAACGTATTCTTTATAATAGATCTCTTGCGAAAGTCGTTATTGCAAGTTCATCCGGTTTACCAGTGCAGCGATTAAATTAATGCGTAAACCGAATCTTTTCCGTCTATTTCGATAGCGTTCACTTAGTATTCTAAATCTTTTCAATTGACTGTTAATATGTTCGATTACAACTCGTATTTTTCCAATCATTTTATTGTAATTTTTCTCAGCATCAAATAAGGGTAAATTCTTCTTTTTCTTTATTGGCATCAATAATTTAAAGCCATCTTGCTCTAATCCGTAGTACCCTAAATCGGTCATAACATAGTCACAATGTTTGAATTTCTTAACTGTTTTTCTTGCCAATTTAATATCATGCTGACTGCCAGACGATATATCTACTCCTATGATTTGTTTGCTCTTCGGATGATAGATCACTTGGGCTTTTAACGTATGTTTCTTCTTTTTACCACTGTAGAACTTACTGTGATTTTTTTTTCGGGCGTTCTATTAAACATTCTGTCGCATCAATAATTACCCAGTTAAATTGTTCGTCTGCTGTGGTAATGCTGCGTTTTGGCAGGGTAAAACGTCTTGATTTCATTAATGCATCTTCAACCTTTTTAATAGTTCGATTCACATTACTTTCAGCGATATGGTAATTTGCCGCCAATTCCAATTGGGTGTTGTAGCTCCGTAAGTAATTGAGTGTTAATAATAATTGATCCTCTATAGCTAAAGTATGAGGACGCCCTAATTTCTTTTTAAGTGATTCTGCTTCTTTTAAAACTTCGACCATTTCACTAAAAACTGCTCGAGGTACACCAACCAAGCGCTGGAATTCAGAATCTGAAAAACGATTTAATTTCTGATATTTCATGAAATCTATATTGAGGCAGTTTTTACTTTCGCAAGAGGTCTAATATTCATTTAATAGAATATCAAAATCTTCTTCGGATATGCTTTTAATTTTTTTAGTAAACATTTCATAAGCTAAAAATGAAAGGAAGTTCAAAATACCATCAAAATCATTGTGATTTACGCGTATTTTTTGTAACAAACTTAATATTAAAGAATTATAACAATGACCATAAGATGTTAAAGAAAAGTCTCTAGATAAATTAATATTATCTAAAGTCTGAATAATTGTTAATATGTACATGGGTTTTGCATCCATAACATTTTTTCTTAACAATAAGTCAAAGTGATTAGTTAAATTATCAATTTTCTTTAGGAAATCAGAATCATTTTGGATATATAATGATTCAACACCAATACTATACCATTTACTATATAGTTCATTTCTCTTAAGATGACCTAAATTTTTAATTTCGAATATTTCAAATTTTATATTTAAATGTTTTGATCTATCCCCAAAAAAATGTTGTTTATCAACAAAAAAGTATATTTTTTTAAAAAAATTACTTATTGAATCTAAAAAATTATTCTCATATCTTTCACTTATTTTTAGACTTTGAAAATCATCTATTAATAAAACAAAATTTGATTGATTACTATCATATTTAATCCCAAACTTACTTGAGCATATCTTAACTAATTGTTCAGCACTAAAATGTTTTATTTCTTCAGCTTTTAAAGCAACTACTTGATATCCTAAATCAATTAAGTCATTACAATATTTTTTTAGTAAAGCCGTTTTTCCTGACTTATCAGATCCAATAATATAGGCATAATCAAATTTATCTATAATCTTATCAGATTGGATCTGCTTATATTTAATAGTTGAATTACTATTTATATGCTCCATATCTGGATAAATAAAAACATCATTTAAAAGCAATAAGTCTTTTTGAGGATGCTTTATATTTATACCTAAGTCATTTATATATTTATTAAACTTTTCCGACTGTAAGAACAGCGCTGGAGTCAGATTGTCTTTTTTTTTTCAATTTCAGATTCTCTATTTTTTTCAATTTGATTCATAAGTTGATCAACTATTGTTAAATAGGCTGAGTCTATATTCTCATACTTACTTACAGGGCCACCATCTTTTGGCGCACATTTTAATTGCCCAAAATAAGTTCTTTTCCACATACTTTCTTCAGCAATAATTGGGAAAATTTTTGTATTATCAATAAGTTGTTTCTCTAAAGCTATTTCTAACTCTTTACGTATACAGTAATCCGAATTTAAATATTCTGTACTTACAATACAAACAACCATATGTGCTTCTTGAAGCTTCTCTTGAATAGCCTCATCTAAAGTTTCTCCAATATCAATCTGTTGATCTGTGAAAATATCTAAATTGTTGTACTTAGCTATAGCATTTAGATGTGACATTAATGCCATAAAGTGTTTTTCATTTTTGTGACTATAGCTAATAAAGATTTTAGTTTTTTCAGACATGTTAGTACGTATGTTTAAATTTATATAGCTAAATTATAAAGTATTTTTTGGGGATTTAAAACTTAATGTATCCCACCTTAAGATGCCTTTTTTATTTAACATAAAATCTCTTATACGAAATGCTTTTGTAACTCCAAAATAGAAATGTCCGGTTTCTCCAAAGTAAAAATGTCCGCTTTTAGAATATGCGCTTTTGCGATTATCGAAGCGGACGGTTTGATATGTTGGTGTCTATGTCGGATAAAGAACTTAAACGATTGTCGGTCTTGCAGGAAATCTGCGATCAACGCATAACTCAATCCCAGGCTGCTCAGCTACTTCATATTTCAGAACGTCAGATCAGGCGTTTACTGCAAAAATACAAAGCTCAAGGCCCAGCTGCATTAGCCCATGCCGGTCGTGGTCAAACCAGCAATTCCAGGCTTCCTGAAGAACTCAGGCTCAAGTGCCTCAATATGGTTGCTGAGCAATTCCATGGTTTCGGACCCACTTTAGCGCATGAAAAGCTGACTACCATTCATGGATTCGATATTTCAGTGGAAACCCTGCGTTCCTGGATGATTGCAGCCGATTTATGGATTCCTCGCTCCAAACGCCTGAAACGCCCATATCAGCCTCGTTATAACCGGGACTGTTATGGTGAACTGATCCAAATTGATGGCTCACATCATGACTGGTTTGAAGGAAAAGCCCCTAAATGCTGTCTATTGGTGTTTATCGATGACGCCACAGGAAAATTGCAGCACTTACGCTTCTGTGAGTCAGAATCAGCCTTTGACTATATGATTTCAACACGTTTGTATGTTGAGCAGCATGGTAAGCCTTTAGCCTTCTACAGCGATAAACATTCAGTCTTCAGGGTGAATCAAAGCAGCAAGAAAGACACCAAGATTACGCAATTTGGGCGCGTACTCAGCACCCTGAATATCGATATTATCTTCGCTAATTCACCACAGGCCAAAGGCCGTGTAGAACGAGCCAATAGAACGCTTCAGGACCGTCTGATCAAAGAAATGCGCCTGGAAGGCATCTGTTCGATTGAACAAGCGAATGCCTGGCTACCCTGCTTCATTGAGCAATTCAATCAGAAGTTTGCCAAGATGGCCTTTAATCCCAAGGATCTACACCGGACTGTCACTGAAACAGCCGAAGAATTAGATGATATTTTTACCTGGCGTGAACCCCGCAGAGTCACGAATAGCCTGACGATTACTTATGATAAATGCGTATATCTCCTGGAAAACACGGAAGAAAACCAAAGATTGATTAGTAAGTATCTTGAGTTCCTGGAATACCCGGATGGTACAGTCGCGATTGAATATCAGGGAAGAAAAATCAATTACAGCATCTTCGATAAATTAAGTCAGCTTAACCAGCGAGAGATTGTTGAGAATAAACGTTTAGGTGCAGTTCTCAATCATATTCAACAACAGCATGAAGAATTGGAACAGCAAAACAAACGTAATCGTTCTCAATCTATGCCAAGCAGACGTGCACAGAAGACAGTAATCAAAGAACGAAATCTGAATCCTGTGCTTGACTTGGAAATGTCTGTATAGGACATTTCTATTTGGTTTTAAGGTAGGACATTTCTACTTAGGAATAACAGCTTTTTGAAATTGTGTTATAATTCAATTTGTTGATTCAAGTTTTATAGCCCATTCACCCTCGAATGGGCTTTTTTTATGACTTTTCATGTTCCACGGTTTTAATAAGTTTTGATGAACAATCACTTGCTTTGATCTTGGGCTTTCTGGCGCTGATCCTGCTCCTTTTTAAAGGCTCGTTGATCCATAATGCTGGCCATAATCATGATCGGAATCCCGATAAATAGAAATGCAATGCCTTGTAGGATCTCTTTCAGTTTTTTCATACGTAATGCTCCTTGGGGGGCTTAGTCCTCATCGAATACCGCACTCAGTACTCGGCCAAATAAGCTACGCTTTTTCTTGTCTCATGATGTGTCTGTGATACGTTTTTTGGTGCTTCACTGGTATGTATCGTTACTGTTTCATGAGATAATGAATTTGGCTCTATGCTTTTATTTTCAATACTTTCACTTGAGTCATCATTGTTGTCACAAGGTGTTTCATTGAAATGTCTCTTTAGTGTGTCATGAGACATTTTTTCTTCTGACTCTTTATGTCCTAGCAACAATTGGAAGCGGTCTATTTGGTCTAAATAACGTTTTTCTCTATCCTTGTATGATTCAATCTCTTTTCTCATGAAGTCAACCAACTGACGCAAATCCGCATCATCTTTGAGTGAGGTTATTACTTGGTTTGGCTCGTGCTTTTTAATTGGCTCTCCAAAGCAGCGAATGACTTCTGCAATGTCAAAAAGACCATCAGCACTTCGAGATATACGTCCTTCTTTGATAGCTCTGTATAGTGTAGAGCGGCTGACGTTAAAGCGGTTGGATACTTCACTTAGCGATAACTTAGCCATTTACCGTGTCCCTTTTATTTGATGGCATGTATCCCACTTTCTTGAGGTGTGGGTATAGCTCTATGATGCGCTCAGGATCTTGTAGCATCTCAGCAATACGTATAGCAAACTGTTGGTAGCTTTCTGTACCTTGAGAATATTTCCCCATTTCAGGTAATTCTGAAAGCTTATTAGCAAACATATGACGTTGAGCATCTGTCATTTTTGAAAAAAGATCTAGCGTGTTTGGATCTCGCTTATCTGCTATTGGTTGATTCGTTTTCTTTTGTTGGTTTTCGCTTTGTTTCACTCGCTCAAACTCTATTAAATCTCGCTTTCGCTCGATTCGTAGGGGCAATTTTTTGCAAATACTGAACCGTACCGGGTTTGTCGGAGAGTCAATATTCTGAGAGACTATCCCGATGACAAAATTAAAATATACCCCTGAAATTAGAGAAAGAGCGGTTCAATTATTGATTGAATCCGTGAAAGAGTATCCATCGAATTGGGCTGCGATCACAGCTATTGCTCCCTGAGCAGTATACTGCGCAAGGGTTGTACTCTCGAAACACTACGTGTTTGGTATCAAAAATATTTAGATAAACAAAATCCAGTTAAAGTACAGCAGCTTTCAGACCAAGAACGTATCAAACAACTGGAACGCGAAAATAAAGAACTGCAACGTGCGAATGAAATTCTACGTAAAGCAGCCGCTTTTTTCGTTCAGGCGGAGCTCTGTTAGCGGCAGTGTAAAAATAACCCCCTAACGGCATTTAAAAACTGAGCCCCTTGGTGACATATTCAGCTCCTACAAAATTCAATAGTAGCTGCAGATCGACTTAATGCGACAGAACCGAAATATTGCCTCAAATAATTAAGGTTCGGTTACTAGGTCTGTAAAACAAACCCATTGCAGAATAGTGTTTAACTATCACTGATTTTTGTTGCTTAATACAAATTTTAACAGTGGTTACTTTTTTGGTTACTGCAATGTAGAATACCATAATAATATTTATAAAAAACATATATATAAATATTTATGTGATGCGTAATATACGCATCATATATAAAGCGTTCTATTTTGATATAATTGATCCAATCAACCCCTTATTAGGTTTCATTTAAATTCCATGAGTCTTACTGAAATCAAAGTTCGCCAAGCTCATTGCAAGGATAAAACCTGTTTTTTATCCGATGAAGATGGGCTTAGCCTGAAGATTGAGCCGAGCGGAAGAAAATCTTGGTGCTATCGCTATACAGATCCACAAACTAAAAAACGTCGACGCATTCAGTTAGGTCTTTATCCTGATTTATCGCTGAAAAAGGCACGACAAGTCAGAGATGACTTTAAAGACAATGATTTCTGTTTTGAACATGATACTGCCTCTAATCTCATCACCTTTGGTAAGGTCGGGGAGGAGTGGTTACAGTTCAAACTGAAAAATGCCTTCAACGATCTACCCCGCTGTGGTGTACTACAGTTAGCAGAAAGATGCTTACAGCAAGATCTTTATCCAGACCTTCAGGATTTACCTTTTCAAAACATCAAGCGTTATGACCTGGTTTCAGTAATCAAAAAAATAGAGGGACGCCAAGTAAAAGAACCTGTCAAGAAAGCTTGTAGTTATTTGAACCAAATTTATGACTACGCTGTAGCGATGGGTTATTGTGAATTCAACATCGCGCATGGTTTAAATAAAATCACCATTAACAGTAAAATCAAGAAAAATTATCCGTATTTGAAAGCGGAGGATATATCTGATTTTAAGTATAAATTACAAAAATTGAATGTCCATCCGATTATTAAAAAAGCACTGATGTTTAAATTATATACTGGAGTGCGAGGGGCTGAATTGTTATTGTCTGAGCCTCATCATTTTGATTTAAATGAAAAAATCTGGAAAATACCTGCCTTGCATATTAAACAGTTTCGACGAAAAGTCATATTAGGCCATGAGATTCCAGATTTTTTAGTTCCACTTTCAAATCAGGCTTTAGAGATTTTGAAAGACGTCATGCAGTGGTCATACGGTGAAAAATACCTTTTTGCTAGCCCTCGCAAACACAATCAACCGATTCATTTTAATACTCTAAATATGGCCATACGTAAGATGGGGTATGGCAAACATCAACTATCTTCTCATGGATTACGTTCTACTTTTAGTACCATTTTGAATGACTCAGGTTTGTTCCAAGATAATTGGATTGAGGCACAACTTTCGCATATTGATAAGAACCGTACCCGTGCCAGCTATAATCACGCTGACTATTTAGCTCAACGGACTGAAATGATGCAGTGGTGGGGTGATTATTTAAGTACTAGTAAGTGAAAATCGTACTAAACCGTACCGAGTTTGTCGGAGACTTTTTATTTAAGTTAGGCCACCTGACCTAACTGGTTAATCTTATCATAGTACATTGCCTCAAACTCAAAAGGCGATACATATCCAATTGCACTATGTAGCCGTTTTTTGTTGAACCAATCGACCCAATTCAATGTGGCAAGTTCAACATCAGATAGGCCTGTCCAATCAGATTTCAAATATTCAATCACCTCCATTTTGTATAAACCATTCACTGTTTCAGCCAATGCATTGTCATATGAATCGCCAGTTGTAGGACCACATTTTGAATTAACATGGTCCAAGTATCCTAAATAATTAGGAATGCCCTTACTCAGCTAGAGTAGGGGATTTTTTATTTTCTGTTAGCTAAAGGTAATCCCCCCTAAAAATAATTGAGTTTAAAAGTAGAAAATCGAATAACCTTGATTTAAGGAGATTTTCTATGAAAACATCTAAGTATTCAGACAGCTTGATCATGAGTATCTTGAAGCAAGCTGAAGCAGGAACACCCATACCGAACTTGTGCCGCGAACATGGTATGAGCTCTGCTACATTCTACAAGTGGAAGTCCAAATATGGCGGCATGGATCTTTCAATGATGACGCGGCTTAAAGAACTTGAGGCTGAAAATGCCCGTTTAAAACGCATGTATGCTGATGAGCGGCTAAAGTCAGACATCTTGCAAGATTCACTTTTAAAAAAGTTTTAAGGCCTGTTCAGCGAAAGTCACTTGCTCAGCAAGCTACTGAGCAATTTAAGATTTCAATCAGCATGGTCTGCTTAATTTTTAAAGTCAGTCAAACGTGTTATCGCTATAAAGCTCGTTTAGATGAAGAGAATCAACAGATTGCCGAATGGTTGATTCAATTAACCAATGATCATAAAACATGGGGCTTCAAGCTTTGTTTCCTGTATTTGCGTAATGTTAAAAAATACAAATGGAACCACAAACGTGTCTATCGCATTTATAAGGAGCTTGAGCTTAATTTAAGAATCAAGCCTAATAAGCGGATTAAACGAGAACAGCCTGAAACCCTTGCAGTACCGACAGCTAAGAATGAATCATGGTCAATGGACTTTATGTATGATCAACTCAGTGATGGACGTAGTTATCGAGTTCACAACGTGATTGATGACTATAATCGCGAGTCATTGGATATATTGATTGACTTTTCGTTGCCAGCAGAACGTGTGCTGAGAGGACTTGATCAGCTCATTGAATGGCGAGGTAAACCTAAACGCATTAGAACCGACAATGGCCCAGAGTATATAAGTGAGCTGATGGAAAAGTGGTGTGATCAGCATGGTATTGAGCATGTATTTACTCAACCAGGCAATCCACAGCAAAATGCATATGTTGAGCGATTTAATCGTACAGTACGTTATGAGTGTCTAAATCAATATTTATTTCGAGATCTGAGCGAGGTGCAGGACTATACAACTGACTGGCAGTACTTTTATAATCATGAACGACCTCATATGTCAGTAAATGGTTGTCCACCTATTTTTAAACAATAACAAGGCTTTAGATTTTCTACCCATTAATTCAATTAAAAATGGGGGTATTACCAACTTGCCAGTAGTCAGACTCATACATGACTGTCTCTCGTTTCAGAAACAGCCCATTCTTTTTAATGTAGTGATTACGAAGCATTGCCTATTTTTAGCTCAACTATTCTTCACCATATAGGTATCTACAAACTACGATTGCCATAAATTCACCTTTTGTTTCTGGAATAGCGGATCTATAATCATTATAACGAGCAACATAGGAATCAATCTGCTTACCTTTTCTATAGTCATAACTAGCATCTAAACTTAACTCATTTGTATCACATTTAAACTTATATTTCATTAATCTAAAGTCGCCGATACCCATTCCATCTTTTGTTAAGTCATTATGAACTACAGCTTTAAACCAAGCTTCTGCATGTCTGAGAGATTTAACAGTAGCTACTGTACGATCAGGGTCAACGTAAATAGTAAACTCTTCACCTTTATCTAATACAATCCACTCAGCTTGAGCAACTACAGGTACAGTAACTAATAAAGACAATAATAATTTTTTAAACATCATGAATCCCCTAAATTTAATTATAACAGTCACTTGACTTTACTATTAAGCAAAATTGATCATTTTTCTTATTACAGGTCTTCAGCTTGATCAACAACATCTTTTAACTTATTACGCTCTTCAATGTTAGCTTTAGTCGGCTCAACAAGAGCTTTATCTACAGCTTCAGCATGAACGATTTTAGATACGTCTTTAACCAATTCAGCAAGAGCTTCTAAAGCCGCATCATAATCCTTATTAGTCATCTAGCTACCCTCAAATATATGGAACAAATATAACAGCCGAAAACATTAAATCACATGCAGAAAGCAGCCGTTTCCGCTTCTTTGCGACTTCAGATGACGCACCAAAATCCTAGAACTAACCCGAATCCTGTTTAAGCCAATGATTTCATAATTTGAATTTTTGGCTTATTTTGATGAGTGAGTTGATATGCACATAGTGAAGCATAAATTCCGCTGAGAAATCCATGAGTACTACGTGCTTTACTCGTCACTAAATTGTATTGCACTTTCAATAAGCTGAATAATGTTTCTATCTTATTGCGTTGTCTTAGGTGATATTCATCTGATGCACAGAGTTGAATAGCCTGCATATTCCTCCGATGATAAGTAATTAAATCAATGCCTTGAACTTGCAGCCTACTCTTTATTCTTGGCTGATGTAACCCCGATCCCCGTAAAGTTTTCCGTTTAGGCCATCAACTAATTGCTCAACCATTTTTATGTCAGCAACATGCCCATTGGATAAGCCTGAGCTAACGATCTCACCGAATTGACTCATCACGATATGTAATTTACGGCCATAAAACCAGCCCATAGAGCTTTAATCACTTTATATTACCAGTTGGTTTATAGAAATTTTTTATAAAAAAGTATCTAAAATTAGACAATTAATTGTACCTTTATTTAAAATATTGTTCCAAACAAAATATGACTTTCTTAAAAGTTCTTAGCTATTTTTAAGTATAAAAAACCCGATCAGGGGAGATCGGGCTAAAAAAGAAACTACAGCACTAATTTCTGCAAGAAATATAACATAAATCACAAAAAAATAAAAATATGAGCGCTCCTTCACAGGTCTGGCTAGTTGTCCTTCTGATCAAACCAATTTCGTTACACTCATTGTTTTAAGCATAGCAAATTCAGGCAATTACACAATTTAATTTACATTCTCCAATACTTAGTTGCGAACCACATTTAAGAAATATAAATGCCGCTCATATTGTTCCAAAATGTCTTGAAGTAAGTCTTCTTGTGTCCATTCCATCACATTGTAGTTTTTACCACCTTCCCGTAAAAACACTTCAGCAATATAAGACTGCTGAGTATCTTCATTTTGATCTTGAAGCATAAAGCTTGGAGCGAGAGTTTTACTTACAGCTACTTGGTAAATAAAATTAATTTCATCATGATGATTGACTTTGAAAAGTAAGCCTTGATCACTTTCGACAATAGATACATCCAGTTGGCGACGTTGAAATTCACGCTTTAAATTCTGAAATGCTTGACGTACATCCTGTTTAATGTAGGCTTTGACTTCGGATTCACTGTGAGGCGAATGCATAATTAAACTTAAACGCTGTTGCCAGCTTCTTGGATTATGTATAGCGCGTGGTGTGATTCGAGCACTTTGTAAAGCTTGCATTTTAGTCACATCTAAACGTAAGGCTTTGATGAGTCCGATGCACAATAGCAGCATAATAAAAGTGAACGGTAGGGCACTCATAATAACTGCAGACTGCAAAGCTTCTAAGCCACCCGCAATCAATAAAATAATAGAGAGCACAGCAATAGTTGCTGTCCAAAACAGTCGTTGCCACGCAGGAGAATGTTCTGTTTTTGCTGTTAAATAATCGGTGATTAAAGACCCAGAATCTGCAGAAGTCACAAAGAATAGAAAAACTAAAACCGTTGCAAGTAAGCTAGAAGCGCCAGAAAATGGCAAGTGCTTTAAAAACTCAAATAAGGCAACAGAAGAGTCTTTTTCTACAGCAGCAACTAAACCTCCCTGATTTTCAAAAAGAATACTAAATAGCGCGGCATTACCCATAAAACCCATCCATACCAAAGTGAAACCTGTGGGAATGAGTAATACCCCTACAATAAATTCACGTATGGTGCGTCCACGGGAGACACGAGCGATAAACATACCAACGAATGGCGACCATGAAATCCACCAAGCCCAATACATGATGGTCCAACCACCAATCCAGCCTGTAGGCTGATAGGCATACAGATTAAAGGTCATTGCAAATAAATTGGAAACGTATTGACCAATGTTCTGAATGGTGGTTTGTAAAATATAAATACTCGAACTAGCGAAAAATACAAATGCGAGCAGTATTACGGCCAAAATGATATTTAGTTCAGAAAGCCGTTTAATGCCCTTATCAAGACCAAGAAAAACTGAAAATGATGCGAGTGCACTGACTAAGATAATTAAGATAACTTGGGTTTGAATATTATTTTCAAAATCAAATAGATAATTTAGCCCAGAGCTAATTTGAGTTACACCAAAACCTAAAGTGGTTGCGATACCGAATATTGTGCCTATAGTTGCAAAAGTATCAATTCCATCGCCAATCGGGCCATAAATTCGCTTGCCAATAATTGGATATAAGCCTGAACGCACCTTTAAAGGTAAGTTATGTCTAAAAGAGAAATAAGCAAGACTTAATCCCACTAAAGCGTAAATAGCCCAGGCATGCAATCCCCAGTGGAAAAAAGTAATACGCATGGACTGTTGGGCAGATTGGATGGTTTCGGGTGTTCCAGTCGGTGGGCTAACATAGTGCATAACGGGTTCGGCCACACCAAAGAACATTAAGCCAATACCCATTCCTGCGGTAAATAACATGGCAAACCAAGAACTATTTTTATATTCAGGTTCGCTATGATCTGGACCTAATTTAATACGCCCCATTTTAGACAAGGCGATACAAGTAAGTGCGATCAGAAAAATGGCGACAGCAAGTACATAAAACCAACTAAAAGAGGCTGTGATCCATTGGTTTAACTGATTGGTGAGCAAGTTAAAAGCATCTGGTGTAAATATCACTAATGCTAAAAAAACAGAAATAATAATCACGGTGCTAAAAAATACATTTGGATTGACGTTATCAAACCAAGATGCTTTTTTGGAAGGCATAATTCCCCCGTATTTTGTCGTAGTTTGGTGCGTGTAGATAAAAGCAAAAATTTCACATTGAGTGAAAGGATAGGAAATCAATCCCTTGATGAGTGTGCTTGGTATAGAATTATCGGCAGAATAACTAATTTGTTATTATATCATTGGATTTACCTTTTAGTAAAACCCAGGGTGTAAAAGTGCATTTCAGTATTAGACCTCTTGCGAAAGTATAGTTTTATCTAATTTTTGAATTGGCTAAAACCTCATAAAATATAGCTTTTGGCTGCTTAAAATTTGACTAACGCAAGAAGTCTATTTTATATACGGTAAATTTTTAGTTAGGAGAAGTGTGGCTAGTAAATCGATGGCTATTCATAGCTTATAAGGCTAATACTTCTCTAGCATAATCTGAAAGGTCAACTAGCCTCACAGATATAAATCAAGCCACCACAAAGGATGCGGGTTAGAATGAAAATTTTAACTGTATTTTAATGTTATCGGCAGTGTAAAAATGACCCCCTTGGTTAATATAGCGGTCATTTTGGACTGCTCAACATGTTAACTTTGGAGCAAGCAGTGACAATCCAAATTCTTCATCAACAGGGTAAATCTATTAAAGCCATTAGTCGTGAACTGAGGGTGTCCCGAAATACTGTGCGTAAATATTTACGACAGATAAATTTAACTAGCCAATGCTTTGCCTCGAGTTGATCTGGAAGACTGAGATCTAAATAAAAGAAACCATCATATCCTTGTGTTAGTAATAATTTAGGCCATTCAGCTTGAACACCTGAAGAACCAACAACAAATAAACCATATGATGCAAGTGACTCAATGAAATCTTCTTTCCTCTCAATAATTTCGCTTAGGCTAAATCCACGAGGTTTCACAGTTGGAAAATGATCTTGAAGCCAATCAAATGGTGGTTATACACAATACAATTGTATATTAATATAAATATCAAAGATTTAAAAATTTCGCTCTAGCCAAAAAATGCACAAAAAGCCGATTTTGAAACAAGTCGGCTTTTTTATGAGCGGTTTTGATATGTTTTGCCAATAAAATTGATCAAAAACCCTTCATATTTCGCTTTTTCCCTGATAACTCAATGCCTGCACTTCGGAAATTATCCGCAATTTCTGCGGATAAACCTTGGGGTAAGTTTTGAGCAATCTTGTAAGCCAAAGCTGACATGAATTAGGGACCATTGCGTCTATGTCAGTATGAGGATTTTTCATATGATGGGGATATAGAGAACAGGATGTTCCAACACATAAAACAATAATGATAAGTGCGACACCAGGACGTGAGGTACGACAGGAGTTATACCTAAACACCCAATACGAAAAAGCCCGACAGGATGTCGGGCTTTTTTGTGGACAACTTTGTCCCGTCCTGAAATAAGTTTACACCTTAAGAGACTTATTTTATGGAACATAAACGAGAACAACGAGTTAAACGTACACAACGTGACTATAGCTTTGCCTTTAAAATGATGGTGGTACATGAAGTAGAAAAAGGGCAAATTACTTATAAGCAAGCTCAGGCAAAATATGGTATTCAAGGAAGATCAACTGTGCTGGTATGGTTACGCAAGCACGGACAACAGGACTGGACTTCGAATATGCCGACTTCTTCTAAACGCCAATTGACACCCCAACAACGAATCCGCCAATTAGAAAAACAGTTAGCCGCAGAAAAGCTCAAAACTGAATTTATACAGGATGTGATTTATCACATTGATAAAGAGTGTGGGACTGATCTTGGAAAAAAGTATACCGAGCACGTTTCAAAGATTGGCAAAGCCAAAGAAGACTAAGCGTTTCACGTTATTGTCAGTGGTTAGGAATCACTCGACAAGCTTATTATCAAGCAGAAAAACGTGCTCAAATGACTGCACAAGCAACTGAACAAATACTTGAGTTGGTTATGGAATATCGCTGTCTCATGCCAAGTATCGGAACACGTAAGCTGTATTGGCTTATTAAAGGCAAATTGTTGCAACGTGGTTTAAAGTGTGGACGGGATCAGTTATTTAAAATATTGAAAGAAAATAACTTATTGATTCGCCCTAAGCGTCGCTATACAAAAACTACGGATAGCAAGCATTGGATGAAGAAGCATCCAAATTTATTAAAGGATTATTCAGCAGTGCAAGCCAATGAAGTCTTTGTTAGTGATATTACCTATGTTGAGAGTGCTGAAGGTGTGCATTATTTATCCTTGGTGACAGATGCTTATACCCGCCAGATTAAAGGTTATAAGTTATCGAATGATATGCGTGCAGAGAATGTTGTGCAGGCACTACATATGGCGATGCAGCATGTGACAGATCGGGCAGCCAGGATGATTCATCATTCAGACAGAGGCTCTCAGTATTGCTCTGAACTATATCAATCGGCATTACGCCATTATGGGGTATGTCCTTCTATGACAGATGGAGGAGACTGTTACCAGAACGCATTAGCAGAGCGGATTAATGGAATATTAAAGCAGGAGTTTTTAACTACACGATGTCAAACCATGAAGGAGTTAGATCACTTAATTGCGGAATCTATCATGATTTATAATTGCTATAGACCACATTTAAGTTTGGTGGTGTTCTAAAAAGTATGCTGGCATCAGACATAGCCATAATTGACATAGAAGAATACCAAATCAAACACCTTAAAGTGGTTATCA
>NZ_JAMXXZ010000040.1:0-15554 GCF_024129285.1 Acinetobacter sp. S4397-1 | reverse complement strand
CGAGGCAAAAGACTGGGATTAAGATTCAATTTAATTGCGGGAATCTATAACTTGGAGCTGAGTAAAAAATGACTTATGAAAGAAATCTACTATAAAATAAAATATTAAGCTTGTATTTTACTATCAGTAATTTCAAATAATAGAGTCACTCGATGCTTAAAAAAATTATCATAAGTCTTTGCTTGGGTTTATCTAATGTAGCTATCGCAAAAAGCATAGCTTTGAGTTTCGATGATGGTTTAGACCCATCAATTAATGCAGATGCTCAACAAATCAATGAAGATATTTTAAGTACATTAAAACAAAATAAAATTCAGGCAATCGTTTATCCAAGTATAAGTAAAATTGGAGGAACAAACGGATTAAATATAATTTCTAATTGGGGCAAACAAGGCCATCGTATTGGTAATCATGGAAATTTACATCTAAATCTTAATAAAGATGAAGTGAATTTATCTACTTATTTACAAGATATGCAACAAGGTCATGAAATGTTTTCCTCATTAGCGGGATTTATACCACGTTACCGCTTTCCATTTCTTAAAGAGGGAAATACTCTAGAAAAAAGGGATAATGTGCGTAAATGGCTGAGTAGCCATAGCTATAAATCTGGCGCTGTTAGCATCGATGCGAGTGATTGGTATTACAATCAATTGTTTCTGAAATATCATCAAGAAAAAGATCAAACAAGCCTGGCTAAATTAAAACAAGCTTACATTGTCCATTTACTTGACCGAGCGAAATATTATGATGATTTAGCCGTACAAACATTAGGACGATCTCCAAACCATGTACTTTTACTTCATATAAGAGCTATTAATGCCGCTTGGCTAGAAGACATAATTACTTCCTTCAAGAGGGAAGGCTGGAAATTTATTGATAGTGATACCGCCTATCAAGACACTATTTATAAAATTCAGCCAAATTTATTGCCTGCTGGTGAAAGTATCATCTGGAGTATTGCGCAAATTTATGGTGTGAACAATTTACGTTATCCAGCAGAAGATGCTCCATATGAATATCTAAATTTGGCAAATCATGGTTTGGGAGTTGAGAAATAAATCCTTCATTTAACATAAAAGCCATTGCTTTAAGCTATTCTTCATGTCAACTATCTTCTACATTTAAGAAAAAATAATTTTCCATCCTTTGATAGACTCAGACCCATCCCATGTTCCACTTGCCCACAATATTTACAACCAAGTAAATAAATGCCGACAATCCTGTCTATATAAACTACCTTATGATTTTTAATCACTTATTGAATCATAATAGCTTGTTTATCAGATTTTTTGACACCTACTTAACTTGCAGCTCTTATTGGCTTATTTCGATTTAAACTCAATTTAAAAACACATCTGCGCTAAAATATCCGGCAAATGTCGCTTTAGAGTTTCCCATGCTATATCCCATGCCTAAAAAAATCCAATTCACTCCATCGCCAGCTAAATGGCAACTTGCTGCCAATGAATCGGTTTTGGTCTTGGTGGGATTACATAACCTGCGCATGCAGACTGGAATCCAAGATACGGAACTGATGAAAAATCTTATTCAGATTAGCAATAAAGCCAAAGCACTGGATATTCCGATTGTTGATTTATATGGTGATGACCTGATGCAGGGCATGCAACAACTCGGTGAATATGCCTCAACCCATCCCCAACTGATTTTTGCAGGACAGGTGACGCCGATGCTGAAACAGATTTTACCGCATCTGCAAAGCGTGACAGAGCACATCTGTGTGGTGGATGATGCAGTTTTTCTGGTCAATCAGGAGCAGCATATCCAGTGGATTGAGAATATCTCGCAGCAGGGTTTACATCACATGAGCAGTTATAGCCTGACACGTTTATGGAGTTTAAGTGCGCCGTCAAACTATGTACTGTCGATCAAAGGCATTATGTTAGCTGTGGCTGAACAGCTGGATATGGATGCTCTGGAAATTGATCCTTATATTGATTTAAAACAGTATGGACTGGACTCTGTAGCAATGGTCAGCCTGGTTGGAGTATGGCGCGCACATGGTGCAGAGCTGCGTTATGAAGATATGCTTGAACATGCTTCCTTGCATGAATTGGCAAGTTTTGTGCTGCAATCTGTACGCCGCTAGAGAGTGATTGAGTAATTTACCCCACATAATCGGAAATTTCTTCGGCATTTATATAAAAGCGCATTGTAATTATTCGCCAAGCTTTCTATTATGGCCGCCTTATTTTTCGCGATCAGCCTGGGATTGAACTTTGAGTAATTTTCTAACCGAACATCTGATACATCGTGATAAGGATTTTATGGTCATCCATAAACCGGCTGGTTTGCTTACAGTTCCAGGGAAAACAGAAGATTTACAAGACTGTCTCATTAGCCGTCTCATGAAAATAGAGCCCAAAACCTTGCTCATCCATCGTCTGGATCGGGACACCTCCGGCATTTTGGTATTTGCCTTGAGCCGGGAAGGGCAAAAATCTATTTCTCGCCAATTTCAGGAACGCCAGACGGATAAAACCTATCAGGCAATTGTGGCGGGAACTCTGGACGGCGAAGGAATGGTGGATGTTCCCGTGATTTATGATCCGGACCATCCGCCATTACATATTGCAGAACCAAATCATAATAAGCCTGCACTCACCCATTGGCAGGCCATTGAACATTTTGAAATTCAGGGACAAGCTGTCACCCGTGTAAAATTGACCCCGATTACGGGGCGTTCACATCAGCTGCGTGTGCATATGCAGTATCTTGGACATCCTATTATTGGAGATACCTTGTATGCTACACCTGAGCAGCAACAGCTGAGCGTACGCTTATGTTTGCATGCCGAACGTTTAAGTTTCTCTCATCCTCACACACAACAACCGGTTGAATTTTATTGTCCGGCGCCATTCTAGGGGTGAGTTTTTTAATCGGCGTGAATTATACTCACTTTTTAGTGGGCTTTATGTCAAAATACATTGCTTGAAGGTGTGAAGTTTTGCTCCAATGACATTTCGTGATGGAGCCTGATATTCATAATCTTGTACTTAAGATAAAGGTGGAAAAATTGCAGCAATTTGCTATTGGTCAACGTTGGTTATCAGATACTGAAACAGAACTCGGCTTAGGAGTTCTCATTGATGTTGATGAACGATCGGTCAGCATTTTATTCCCAAAAAGCGATGAAACGCGTGTCTATGCACGTAGCAATGCACCTTTGTCCCGCATCATTTTTAATGCCAATGACGAGCTGCAAGATCAGGAAGGTATTTACTGGACCGTGGAATCGGTCGAAGACCGTCATGGCGTGGTTCGTTACCACGTAGTACGCACGCTTGAAGATGGCAGCGAAGAGCGTAAAGCCCTCAATGAAACCCGTGTGGGTGCAAGTATTCAGCTGTCCAAGCCTCTGGATCGTTTGCTGGCCAGCCAGATTGATTATAAAGAATGGTATGACCTGCGTATTGAAGCATTGCTGATGCAAGCCAATATGCAAAGCAGTCCCTTACGTGGCCTGATTGGTTCACGTGTTGGGCTGATTCCCCATCAGCTGTATATTGCCCATGAAGTTGGTCAGCGTTTTGCGCCGCGTGTATTACTGGCCGATGAAGTTGGCTTGGGTAAAACCATTGAAGCCGGCCTGATCATGCACCAGCAACTTAAAACAGGACGTTCTGAACGTATCCTGATTCTGGTTCCAGATTCATTACAATATCAGTGGATGATTGAAATGCGCCGCCGTTTCAATCTGGAATTCTCCCTGTTTGATCTGACCCGTACCGCTTCGATCAAGGAACATGATCCGGATCTTAACCCGTTCCTGACCGAGCAGCGCATCATTGCATCTGTCGATTTGATGATTGACCATGAAGATTTACGTGAACAGGCTTTAGAAGCGGGTTTCGATTTGCTGGTGGTTGATGAAGCGCACCATTTAATGTGGAGCGAAGAAGAAGGCGGTAATGACCGTTATGATCTGGTTGAAGAGCTGGCAGAGCACACAGCAGGCGTTTTACTGCTTACCGCAACACCAGAACAGCTGGGCGTAGAAAGTCACTTTGCGCGTTTGCGCTTACTTGATCCGCAGCGTTTCAGCTCACTGGACCGTTTCCTGGATGAAGAAGAACAATATCAGCATACTGCTAAAATTGCTGAAGCCTTGATGTCAGATATGCCACTTGAAGCCGAACATCTGACTGCAATTGAAGACTTGTTAGGTCATGCGATTGAAGATACAGCAGAACAACGCTTCCGTGCGATTCATGAACTGCTGGACCGTCATGGTACAGGTCGTATTCTGTTTCGTAACACGCGTGAAGCCATTCAGGGCTTCCCGGGCCGTGACTGTCAGCCTGTACCACTGCCAGCACCAGAAAACTGGTCTAAAGATGGCAAGCTACGTGAACAGATGTGGCCGGAAGAAGCCCAGCTCGATGGCTCATGGATGGAGACTGATCCACGTGTCATGTGGCTGATGGAAAAATTGCGTACCGATCTGAAACACA
Organism: Acinetobacter sp. S4397-1; assembly: GCF_024129285.1. Classification (NCBI taxonomy): domain Bacteria; kingdom Pseudomonadati; phylum Pseudomonadota; class Gammaproteobacteria; order Moraxellales; family Moraxellaceae; genus Acinetobacter; species Acinetobacter sp. S4397-1. The sequence continues at coordinate 11,079 of NZ_JAMXXZ010000040.1, read as the reverse complement.
AGAAGGTATTGCTGATTGCACGCAGCGGTCCGGTGGTAGAAGCGCTAGAAAATGTACTTCGCTTACATGCCGGTATCCGTACCGCGATGTTCCATGAGGGGATGAGCCTGCTGGAACGTGACCAGGCAGCGGCTTATTTTGCTGAAGACTCTTATGGTGCACAGATTCTGCTCTGTTCAGAAATTGGTTCTGAAGGGCGTAACTTCCAGTTTGCTTCTGATCTGATTCTGTTTGACTTGCCGGCGAATCCTGATGTGCTGGAACAGCGTATTGGCCGTCTGGACCGGATCGGCCAGGAAAACCGTATTCAGATTCATGTGCCTTATTTAGTGGGTACAGCGCAAGAGCGGATGTTCCGCTGGTATAACGAAGCCCTGAATATTTTTAGTAATATTTCTCCTACAGCGCAAACTTTGCAAGAAAACTTCATTGTGGCATTAAAAGATTGCCTGCTGGCGGACAAAGGCCAGGAATTTGAAGATCTGCTGGAAGAAGTCAGCGTACAACGTGAAGCACTGGAAGCCGAGTTGCAGGCTGGCCGTGACCGACTGCTTGAGTATAATTCTTGTCGTCCTGTTGTGGCGCAGGAAATTGTCAAGGCACTCGAAGACTATGATGACAACACAAATCTGCCTGTGTTTATGAAACGCTTTATGGCATCGACCAATATTGATTTTGATGAGCAAAGCAATGGAACCGTAATTATCAAGCCCACAGATCAGATGCAGGTACAAGGTTTGACGCTGGACGAAGATGGTATGACGGCGACGTTCTACCGTGATCAGGCGCAAATCAGGGAAGATGCACAGTACCTGACCCTTGAGCATCCATTTACCGAAAGTGTGATGGAAATGATCAATACTCAAGGCTTTGGCAGTACCAACGTTGCTGTGTTAAAGTCAGCCGCTTTACCGCAAGGTTCTGTATTGCTGGAAGTCTGGTTTAAAGTTGATGTTATTGCACCTAAAGCGCTGAACCTGCCATCTAGCTTGCCACAGCAATTGATTCGCGTCTTGCTGAGTGAAAAAGGTCAGGATCTGTCACAGAAGATTGCCCCAGAAATCCTGAAACCGTATTTACATCATCTAGATGGTAATAGCTGCCGTCAGGTGGTCAAAGCCCGTCGTGATATTATTGAGGCACGTTACCAGCAAGCTCTTGAACTGGCACGTGCGAATTTACCAAACTTCAAGCAGCAGGCCAAAGAAGTGTATGGTAATAAATGGCAATATGAAATTGACCGTTTGACTTATCTGAAGCAGTTCAACCCAAGTATCCGTGAAGATGAAATTGCCCGTTTACAGAAGTTGCAAAAAGAAGGCTTAAGCCTGCTGGATGGATTATCGGTGACGCCTGAAGGTATTCAGGTAATGGTGGTAGTAAAACCATAAACGCTCATTGAGCAAAAAGATATTTCTTAAAAGCAGTCTTCGGGCTGCTTTTATTTTTAAACTTTTAGCAAGCCAGACCTTTAATCGGGCCATTTTGTGTATGGGTCTATTTTTGGTTAAAATTTTGACTTCCTTAAAATTATAAAGAAAAACAATATGTCTAAAGCCTTAATTACCATCGGAGCCAAAACTTCACATGGTGGGGTGGTCGTTGAAGAAGAAGCTTCTTTTCTGGTCAATGGCGTTGCAGTTCATTTACATGCAATGAAACATTATTGTCCAAAATGCCAGCTTGTCGTCATGGCGATTGCTGCTGATCCGTCGTTTCAGGTTCATGGCCGGGCAGTGGTCCTGGCTGGAGATAAAACCACCTGTGGAGCAATTTTTCTACCGATGCAAAGTCTGGTGGTTGCACAAAAATAATGCTGAGTCCAGTTATAAAGTGCCTGTTATCAAAGGCCTGTGACTTTAAAGTCATAGATTGATGATTTCTGCCCTATAGCATTCAAGTTTGAATGATTAAGCTGAGGCAATATCTCAGAAGATAAGCAAAGATAAAAATGAAACCCGTATTATATTTTACGCATGCGAATGGTATTCCCTCTGCGAGTTATCGAAAGTTTTTAGATCATTTTCAGGATGAATATACGGTCAAATCCATTCCGTTGATTGGAATGAATCCACACTACCCGATCACCAAAGACTGGCGTTATCTGGTGGATGAAGTCATCGATGATATTCAGCAGCAGGCACCAGGCCAGAAAGTGGTGGGTTTGGGGCACTCTTTTGGCGGCTTAATTACGCTCATGGCGGCATATCGCCGGCCAGAACTTTTTTCCAGACTGGTGATTATGGACCCGCCGTTTGTTATTGGAAAAAAAAGTGCGCTTTTTGAGCTGGTAAAAAAACTGAATCTGAAAAGTATTGACCGTTTTACCCCGGCAGGTATTACCTTAAAGCGTAAAGATTACTGGCCATCGCGCCAGGCAGCAGCTGAAGCGCTCAGGACGAATCGCCTGTTTAAACATTTTGATGAGCAGTGTTTTGATGATTATATTGCAAGTGGAATAGTGGCCAATCCACAGGGTGGAGTCACATTGCGTATCCCGAAACAGATTGAAGCTGAAATTTTCCGGACAGTGCCGGCCTGGTGGTGGAGAACGCCGCGTAAACCACCGCAAGTCCCAGTGCATCTGGTTACTGCTGAACATAGCCAGTTTTATCAGCAACGACTACCACAAGGAATACAGAGGTTTTACCAGATAGAATATTCGGTGGTGCAGGGCGGTCATATGTTTCCGCTTGAACATCCTGAAGCAACAGCAAATCATGTCAATGCCCAGCTTCAGTTGCTTTAAGCCATAAAGCAAGAGGCTTGATCTGAGTCTCTTGTTGTATTGATTTAACTTTCAGTTAATTCAGTTGGGATTGTTCCAGATGACGGGCACCTTCCAGGATCATTCGAATCATAATCATCGTTTGTTCTGCGATTTCCTGACGTTCTGCAGCTGGCATATCAATTACATTGGCCCCCATATTAAATACCAATTGGGTAATCGCCTTAGACACAATATCCGGATGAAATAATTTTTTATTATTCAGACGCTCGAAGCGGATCAAATCTTCCTGCAACTCCTGCTGGAAATAATTCAGCTGACGCTCTACGGCCTGCTTATAAGACTTGGAACCGGTATAGCCTTCACGTAATAACAGGCTCAGATTGCCTTCATCTGCATCGAGCTGGGCAATAAATACTTCTACTGAGCTGCGAATGATGCTGCTCTGGCGTGATGCCTGCAGGCGTGCTTCATGCAAAATCTGACGCAATACAATCCCGGCACGATCAATCAGCTCGATTGCCAGTTCATCAATATCCTTAAAATGGCGATAAAAACTGTTTGGTGCAATGCCAGCTTCACGTGCAACTTCACGCAAACTTAAGGACGAGATACTCTTTTCTGGCCCAATCAGGTTTAAGGCTGCCTGAAAAAGTTCTTCTTTGGTAATAGTCGCTTTACGGCCCACACTACGTACCACAATCGGCTCATCAATGTTGTTTGATTGTAAGGAGGCGTCACTGCTCATTTTCATTGAAAGCTCTTTCAGGAGAAGGGGTTAATTAAAGCATTATTACATTATAACCAAGGGGAATCGGCTTGTGAAATAATTAGAAACAATACATCTGTATATACAAATATATATACAGATGTATAATAATTGAAAATCCACGGTGGTGTCTTTACGATGCAGGTACTCGAAAAACTTAAAATGCCTTTAACTACGCTCGGCGAGAGTGTAATCGACCAGCATGCGATCAACTTCTGGGCGCAAAAACTGAATCCTTTATGGTCATTCAATCAGGCTTTAGGCGAAATTGTGCATATAGAAACTGCTGCACGGGATATGCTGAGTTTCAAAATTCGGGTCAATCGTTTATTCAAATTTGGTGAAGCCGGCCAGCATCACCCTGTATTTGTAGTGATCAAGGGAATTCGCTATGAACGCAGCTATAGCCTGACACGTCTGGATCAGCAGCATGTTTTACTTACCGTAAAGCAAGTCAATGCCGGCAAGGTGAGTAACTGGTTGGCTGAACAGGCCAAAGTCGGCGACATTATTGAGTTTGGTCAGCCTTTTGGTGATATGACCTTGCCTGAACAAGCGCATCCGATGATTCTGCTGGCCGCAGGAAGTGGTATTACACCGATGCTCAGCATACTGGAAGCCTTGGATCAGAAAACTGAGTTTTCCGTGCCTGTGACTCTATGGTATTGGGTCAAGCACAATCAGGAGGCTGCTTTTATTACACGCTTTGAAGCATTGGCACGTAAATATCCTAACTTCAGTTATCAGGTATTTGCCACTCAGGAACAGCAGGCTGCGCCGCGTTTAGATGCAAGCTATCTGACACAGTTACAAAACCTTGAGCAAAGCGTGGTATATGCCTGTGGGCCTTCCGGCTTTGTATCGACTGCAGAACCGCTGTTTGGTTCGGTCAAACTGTTCAAAAGTGAAGCCTTTAGTATGAGCTTATGCGATATGTCTGATACTGGTTTTGTGAATATCACACTGACCCGGTCAAAAAAGACCGTCAGTATTCCTAAAGGCCAGTCAATTCTGGTGAGTCTGGAACATCAAAATATTAAACCTGCACATGGCTGCCGTATGGGAATTTGCAATAAATGTGTCTGTAATAAAGTTGAAGGTGCAACCAAAAGTCTGGTCAATGGCGCACAAAGTACCGAACCCGGTAATGCCTTGAAAATTTGTGTTAACTCGGCACAGACCGATCTAGTCATTGACCTATAAGCGAGTCTTATCTTATGAATATGCCAGTCAAAGTAGAATATTTTAAAAATCCTAAAAACCGTGAATTGAGCCAGTTTGAGCTGGATGAGCTCGCAGCTGAGCTGGATGCAATCAAGCAGGAAGTGCTGAATGATCTGGGCGAAAAAGATGCCAAGTATATCCACAAGGTGTATTCTGCAATTCGATATTCCTCAATTGCAGGTCGTGCCTTGTTGTTTGCAGGCTGGTTTCCGCCAGCCTGGGTTTTGGGGACAGGTCTATTAAGCTTTGCCAAAATCATGGAAAATATGGAATTGGGTCATAATGTTATGCATGGCCAGTATGACTGGATGAATGATCCTAAGCTGAAGGGTCAAACTTATGAGTGGGATATTGTCGGTACTTCTGATAACTGGCGTCAGACGCATAACTTTAAACACCATACCTATACCAATATCAAAGGGATGGATGATGATATCGGTTATGGCCTGCTGCGCCTGTTCCCTGAGCAGCGCTGGAAGCCGGGCTTTTTATTACAACCGATTTATGCCGTGCCATTCTGTTTGCTGTTCCAGTGGGGCGTCGCAATTCAAAATCTTGAGCTGGGTAAATACTTGAAGGGCCGCAAAACCAAGCAGAAAATGCAAGAAGAGTGGGCACCGATGCAGCGCAAAATTGGCAAGCAGTTGTTTAAGGATTATGTTTTCTTTCCGGTCATTGCTGGTCCGGCGGCGCTGCCGGTATTTACGGGGAATCTGGTGGCCAATGGCATTCGTAATATCTGGACTTTTAGTGTGATTTTCTGTGGTCACTTTACCAAAGATGTAGAAGTATTCCCGAAATCCGTCATGCAAAATGAAAGTCGTGGTCACTGGTACATGCGTCAGATACGTGGATCTTCTAATCTGACAGGTTCAGAAGCCTTTCATATCCTGACCGGACATTTAAGCCATCAGATTGAGCATCACTTATATCCGGATATCCCTGCACGCCGTTATCGTCAGATGGCGCCAAAAGTGGAAGCGGTATGTAAAAAATATGGCTTGCACTACAACAATGCCAGTCTGGTGAAACAATATGGCAGTGTACTCAAACGTATTGTGAAATATGCTTTTCCATTTAAAAAGTAAATTGTCTTGAAAAAAACCGCTTTTAAATCAAGCGGTTTTTTTAATACTGGTCTAGTAGATTAAAACATTTAGTAGAAGACCTATTTAAAATCAGAAAAGTTATTTAATAAAGATAAAACTACAGCTTGTACATAAATATAAGGAGCAGACTCAGCACATCGCTGGAGCTGTGAAGTGAATATGCTAAATTAAGCGTCAATAACTTCAGAAGAATGCTGAATATGCAAAAAATAATCTTATCTGGCATGTTGGCCACCCTTTTGCTCGCCGGCTGTACCAGCGTTACGCAGAATCATGACCACCAGCCCGTATTAGGCATGGTCAATCCGGCAAGTCAATATTGTGTCAGCCAAGGTGGAAAACTGGAATTACGTACCGAAGCGCAGGGGCAAGTTGGTTACTGTCATCTAAAAAATCAACAGGTCATTGAAGAATGGGAATATTACAATATGAGTCAGCCCAAATGTGTACCTGAACAGGCTGTGGCCTTGGTTGGACAGGCAGATTTGACCGAAGCACAGATCAAGCAAAAAACCCAAGCCCAGCTGGTAAGGGTCATTCATCTGGGGGATGTCGTTACCATGGATTATAATGACGCACGTATCACCGTAACTGTAGATGCAACCAGCAAAAAAGTTTTACAGGCGAATTGCGGTTAATTTCTTCCGAAGCTTCGCCTGTTAAAGACCGGATTAGACTCTTCTACTTAAGGCACAGGATTTGCATTTTAAATGACAAATCCTGCCTGATCTTTTATATTGCCTTGTGGAAGGAGAAGTTCATGAAAAAATTATTGGTCTTATCGTTTATGGTGGCGCTGGTGGGTTGTGCCGAGAAGAAACCTTTAACCCCGGAAGAGCAATGGCAAGGTTACTGCCGTAGTGTGGGGAATGCCGCGCGTACCATTATGCTGGACCGTCAGAACGCGATTGAAAAAGACAAGGCAATTGAACATGCCAACAAGATTGATGATGATACAACTCGGACATTTATCCTGAGCATTATTGATGAAATTTATGCACTTCCAAAAGAAGAAATTAATCAGGATGTAGCTGCGGCACGTGAAAAAGTGCGGGCTGAGTTTACGCAAAAGTGTATTGCTACACCGCATGATGAAATGCCAGATTATAAACCGTTCTAAGAAACGGTTTTTTTATTCCTGATGAAGTCAGTTTGCTCTCATAAAATTGTAAAACTTTAATTCAGCCCCTGTTTTTAATGGTTATTGAATAGCCTAAGCAAATATATGATTTGTGACAATTGCTAAATCTAAAATATAGAAAAGCTTATCTGAATATTGAATAATAAATTTAACTCCAGAACTTCAGGAGCAACATAAGATGAAAGTCGTTAAGTATTTGCATCACTGTGATTTGCTGTTAGAAGATGAACATGGTTTTGCAATAATTAGTGGTGGTCACTATGTATTGAGTGTGGGTGACCGGGTGGTTTTTAAAAGAATTATAGAACAGGATAAGCAGCTGTATCAGGTGGACATTTCCTTTGCCAGCAGCAACCATAGCACTACCTGTGAAGATCAATGGTTTCTTAAGTTTGAAGGCTGTCGAGACTCATTCCAGCAATATTTAAACTCAACCACAGTCCACTAAGGTGGAGTATCTTTTTTTATATAAATCAGGCAACATCAGTGTTGCCTTTTTTATGCATCAAATTCAGTTAAAAGGGTTCATAACCGTCGTTAATTTATGCAAGCAGATGGCTCTTGATTATTGAATGATCATTATGGGTATCATTTATTTATAAAATAACGAGCATCACAAAGAAACACTTTACTTGCATTAACTTTTAACTGGAAGTTTAGTAAAATTTTGGAGTCCATATTATTTATGAAGCTTTGTATAAGCAGGAAATCATAAATAATTTTTTAAAAAAGAGGAATAACACCGTGCTAGAAGCTTACCGCCAACACGTTGCAGAACGTGCCGCACTCGGAGTCCCACCGAAGCCACTTGATGATACTCAAACTGCTGCATTAGTTGAATTATTCAAAAATCCACCAGCTGGCGAAGAAGCATTCTTAGTTGATTTGCTTGAAAACCGTGTTCCAGCGGGTGTTGACCAAGCTGCTTATGTTAAAGCTGCATTCTTAGCTGCTGTGGCTAAAGGCGAAGCAACTTCTCCACTGGTTTCTAAAGAACGTGCGGTTTACTTACTGGGCACTATGCTTGGTGGTTATAACGTTGCTCCTTTAGTTGAACTTTTAGATGACGCTGCTCTAGGTGAACTTGCTGCTGAAGCGCTGAAAAAAACGCTGCTAGTATTTGATGCGTTCCATGACGTTGCTGACAAAGCAAAAGCGGGCAATGCAAACGCGAAAGCAGTTCTTCAATCTTGGGCTGACGCTGAATGGTTCACTAGCCGTAAAGACGTTCCTGAAGAAATTAAACTAACCGTTTTTAAAGTAACTGGCGAAACCAACACAGATGACCTGTCTCCAGCTCAAGATGCTTGGAGCCGTCCAGACATTCCATTGCACGCAAATGCAATGCTGAAAAACGAACGTGATGGCATCAACCCTGAAAAACCTGGTGAAGTTGGTCCATTAAGCCAAATTAAAGAGCTTATCGCGAAAGGCAACCAAGTTGCTTATGTGGGTGACGTTGTTGGTACAGGTTCATCTCGTAAATCTGCAACGAACTCGGTTCTTTGGTTCTTCGGTGACGAGATTGCTCACATCCCGAACAAAAAAGATGGTGGTTACTGCTTAGGTGGTAAAATTGCTCCGATTTTCTTCAACACGATGGAAGATGCGGGTGCATTACCAGTTGAGATCGATGTTTCTAACATGAACATGGGTGATGAAATCACTCTGAAAATTGATCATGCTGCTGCAAAAGTAACAGCGTTCAAAGATGGCGCACAAATCGCTGAAGCTGAACTGAAAACTCCAGTACTTCTAGATGAAGTACGTGCTGGTGGTCGTATTAACCTGATTATTGGTCGTGGTTTAACGACTAAAGCACGTGAAGAGTTAGGTCTTGCTCCATCTACTTTATTCCGTACTCCAGTTCAGCCTGAGAATACAGGTAAAGGCTTCACTCAAGCTCAAAAAATGGTAGGTCGCGCTTGTGGTCTTCCTGAAGGTCAGGGTGTTCGTCCAGGTACTTACTGTGAACCACGTATGACAACTGTTGGTTCGCAAGATACTACAGGTCCGATGACTCGTGATGAATTGAAAGACTTGGCTTGCTTAGGTTTCTCTGCTGACCTGGTAATGCAATCTTTCTGTCACACAGCTGCATATCCGAAACCAGTTGACGTTCAAATGCAACACACGCTTCCTGATTTCATCATGAATCGTGGTGGTGTATCTTTACGTCCAGGCGATGGTATTATCCACTCGTGGTTAAACCGTATGCTTCTTCCAGATACAGTAGGTACTGGTGGTGACTCGCATACTCGTTTCCCAATCGGTATTTCATTCCCGGCAGGTTCTGGTCTTGTAGCATTTGCTGCTGCAACTGGTGTTATGCCACTAGATATGCCTGAATCTGTACTGGTGAAATTCAAAGGTAAAATGCAACCTGGTATCACGCTACGTGACCTGGTACATGCAATTCCTTACTATGCAATTAAAGAAGGTGACCTGACTGTAGAGAAGAAAGGTAAGAAGAACATCTTCTCTGGCCGTATCCTTGAGATCGACCTAACAGAAATGGAAACTGACCTGACTGTTGAGCAGGCATTCGAACTTTCTGATGCTTCTGCTGAACGTTCAGCAGCGGGCTGTTCTATCACTCTTTCTGAAGAGAAAGTTGCTGAATACCTGCGCTCAAACATCACTATGCTGAAGTGGATGATTTCTCAAGGTTATGGCGATGCGCGTACTATGGCTCGTCGTGTTGAGAACATGGAAAAATGGTTGGCGAACCCATCACTTCTTAAAGCTGACGCTGATGCTGAATACACGAAAGTGTATGAAATCGACCTTGCTGACATCAAAGAACCTATCCTTTGCTGCCCGAACGATCCAGATGATGCAAAACTTCTTTCTGACGTTCAAGGCGACAAAATTGATGAAGTGTTCATCGGTTCTTGTATGACAAACATCGGTCACTTCCGTGCAGCTGGTAAGCTTCTAGAAAAAGTACCAGGTGGTTCTTTGTCTACTCGTCTATGGTTAGCTCCTCCAACTCGTATGGATGAACACCAGTTGATGGAAGAAGGTTTCTATAACACTTATGGTAAAGCTGGCGCTCGTACAGAAATGCCAGGTTGTTCACTGTGTATGGGTAACCAGGCACGTGTAGCGCCGAACACCACTTGTGTGTCGACTTCTACCCGTAACTTCCCGAACCGTTTAGGTCAAGGTGCGAACGTTTACTTGGCTTCTGCTGAACTTGCTGCTGTTGCTGCTGTATTGGGTAAATTACCTTCTCCAGAAGAATACCAACAGTACGCAGCTCAAATTGACAGCATGTCTGCTGACATCTATCAATACTTGAACTTCGACAAGATGAGCGAGTATACAGATGCTGCGAAAAACGTAGACACTAAAAAAATTGCTGCTGCTCAATTGGCTTAATTGATCAAAAAGTAGTTTAAAATAAGGGCTGAGTAATCAGCCCTTATTTTTTGAGAATAAAATGGAATACTTATTGCAAAGGTTATGCTGGAATTCGAATGGTTATCAATATCCAGCAGGAAAAACAATAGATGTAGATAAAGGATTTGCAGGAACACATGGCTTTGGATATGAAGAATGGAATTTTAATACTAATGATTTAATAGAGGGTCTTTGCTATGGATATATGTATCAAACACCGAAGAATTTTGAAGGTAAAAAATTTAATATCTTTTTTTTCAGTAAAGATAATGATGGAAGAGATTGGTTGATTGGACTTTATAAGGAGGCGAAATTTTTAAGTGAAAAGCAGCGTGTAACTTTAGAAAAAAAATTTAAAAAATCCGAGATATTTATTAGAAGAAAACAAGAGCTGATAAATTTAGGCATAAATAAAAGATTGGTTAATAATTATATTTTAGGAGAAACAAAAGAGGAAAAATTTATCTTTCCTTTGAATATATCAATCTGTCCACAAAAAATAATTTTGCTGGATAAACCAATTTTGATGAGTAAGTTGGTTAAAGAACGCTTGAATTATCATTATACAACTGCTGAAAATATAACAGGAAAAAATAAATTAAAAAAATTAAGTAGGGCGTGTCCTCATTTGAAGAATTGGTTTTAAATACTTAAAATCCTCCTTTGAGTTATTTTTATTTCTACATTTTCAATGGCACGCACT
>NZ_JAMXXZ010000039.1:0-16220 GCF_024129285.1 Acinetobacter sp. S4397-1 | reverse complement strand
TCATCCGCAGATTATGCATGAATATTGAAAATTCTTTGGTACAAATAAGTAGCAAAAAGTAGATCGTTTTTTGATTTATGAAAGAGATCTAATAAAGATATCGGCAAAGAAGTACAGTAAAAAGGCAATCTGCGCCATATAGTTTACCTGACGTAAGTCATGGTGATTGTCCGCATACATATAATCATAAAAATATTGCCGGAATAGCGGAGGAATGCGTGCAGAACGGTCTGCCAGTGCCTGTTCAATCAGTTGACGGTTTTGCAGATCACATTCGGCCAGTTTGAGCAGTTGATACATTCTGGCATTCTGAAAATAGACATCCTTTGGAGAATGTAAATCTTCATGAGAAGATGACATTGTTATTATCCATTTATTATTTTGCCTAAGCAGTATTATGAATCATTGGAATGAAAAGCAACCTTCTAAAATAGGATTGTATAATTTTTCTCTGCTAAAAAGTAACAAAATTTATAGGCTTTAATCCAATATAGAAAATAATTATCTTATTGATATTATATATTTTTTATTATTTTGTGGGTTGTTTCACGTGAAATATATAAAACTATCTGGACCTGAGTAAAGTCTTTATTCATTGCAGCTAATTTTGAAGAGGGGCGGATTACTTTTTTGCAGAACGTTAGAAAAATTAAACGGTAGAAATAGTCTTACAAAGTAAAACTGCAATAAATCAAAGCAAAAGGACGTATAGCTTGGCATGAAATAAGTATCTAAATATTTCTGTTGTTAGACTTTATACGCAGAAGCGGTACATTGTTTCAATAGTGCAACTTCATACAGCGGGTAGCTGCGAGGAAGCTGGCAAAGGAAATCATATTTTTAAGGTGCTGAGGTAAGCCCGACCATGTCATATAATCAAGAAACTGAACTGTCTTATTCTGATGACTGTCAAAAATATATCAATCAGTTTATTCAGGAATTTCCTCTGCGACGGGCAGAAATTGGGCAGGGGACTGTGATTAAACGTGCCTTGCCTAGCCGGCATAAACGTATGATCGGCGCATGGTGCTTTCTGGATCATGCCGGGCCTGCCAGCTTTCCTCAGGGGAGTGGTCTGGATGTGGGACCGCATCCGCATATCGGTCTGCAAACCTTTACCTGGATGATCGAAGGTACCATGATGCATAATGACAGCATCGGTAGCCAGCAGCTTATCCGGCCTAAACAGGTGAATCTGATGACTTCCGGCTATGGGATTTCTCATACCGAAGTATCTCCCGATACTGAAACCCAGATGCATGCCGCCCAGCTCTGGATTGCCTTGCCGGATGACAAGCTCAATATGGCGCCTGCGTTTGACCATTATCCACAACTGCCTGTGGTACAAGCACAGGGGATTGAGTGTACCGTGCTGGTTGGAGAATATTTAAATACCAGATCACCGGTTAAAGTACATAGTGAATTGCTGGGGGTAGATCTGTTTGCTCAAGAAAGTACCTCCGCCCGCCTCAGCTTAAATCCTAAATTTGAATATGGCTTTATGGCCTTAGAAGGCAGCGCCAGCATTAATGGACATGAGCTGACAGAAGACAATATGGTAATTCTGGAGCCAGGACTGGAACATGTGGATATTCAGATTCATGCAGGTGGCCGGGTTCTATTATTAGGCGGAGAACCTTTTGAAAGTCCGATTTTACTGTGGTGGAATTTTGTTGGCCGCACCACTGAAGAATTAAAAATGGCACGGGACCAGTGGAGTGAAGGGCATTCCCGTTTTGGCGCTATTCCCGATTATGACGGACCCCGCCTGGAAGCGCCGGCTTTTCCAGACCGGATGCGTCCTTCCAGATAAATCAGTAAGACTGCAAGTCTACTTGGAGCATTTTTTGAATTAAACTCCAGAAATGAAGCGGAAAAATAGAAAAGCTGTCACCACAGTCATCAAAAACTGAGTGACAGGACGCAGCTTTTGCTATGCTCGAAAAGCAAGAACAATAAAATTATGAGTCTCATATGCGTGTTTTACATCATCTCGAACAATCACGATCATTTCGTATCCTGTGGGCCATGGAAGAATTAGGGCTGGATTACGAGGTTAAATACTATAAGCGTCAGCCCAATCTTGCTGCGCCACCGGCCTTAAAACAGATCCATCCATTGGGCAAGGCGCCGATTCTGGTCGATCAGGCTCAGGTACTGGCGGAATCTGCAGCGATCCTGGAATATTTACAGGAAACTTATGACCAACAGCAGCAGTTTCGTCCAGAAGATCCTGCCGACAAGGCCCAGTACCGTTACTGGATGCATTATGCGGAAGGTTCATTAATGCCGCTGCTGGTGATGCAACTGATGATGACCACTGTACCTAAACATACTCCTTTGCTGATTCGGCCTGTAGCCAAGAAAATCTGCGATGGAGTGAAGAAACAGTTTGTACAGAGCCGCTTAAAAGATCATATCCAGTTTCTGGAAAGTTATTTGAGCGAGCATGATTATTTTGCTGGGCACTTCAGTTTTGCCGATATTCAGATGAGTTTTCCTTTGGAGGCGATGCAGAGCCGGACAAGCCAAAGTTATCCGGCCATTCAAGCCTATCTTAAACGGGTGGCACAACGTGCAGCCTATGCGCGTGCGCTGAGCAGAGAAAAACAGATCAGCTCTTAAATACTTAAAAAAAGGTGCAATATGCACCTTTTTCTTTGGCTGTAAGGATTATTCTGGAAAGCTCAGACGTTCTTTAGGGAAAACCACTTTAAAGGTTGAGCCTTCATTTTCTTTAGACTCCACTTCCAGATGGGCTTGATGCTGCATCAGCACATGTTTGACGATTGCCAGACCTAAACCGGTGCCACCTGTGCGCCGGCTGCGGTCTGAATCGATCCGGTAAAAACGCTCGGTCAGGCGTGGCAAATGTTTCGGATCAATCCCGATCCCATTGTCTTCTACAATAAAGTAGGCCGACTCGCCATCATCATGCCAGCCCATGGTGATGCTCCCGCCCTTAGGCGTATATTTGATGGCATTGGTAATCAGGTTACTAAAGGCACTGGCCAGTTCCATGTCGGAACCAATCAGGTCACAATGACTGTCAATATCCAGATTCAGGGTATGACCATAATCGACATTATAAGCCTGTGCGTCATCAAACAGCTGATTCATCAAGCTTGGCATTTCAATAATCTGGTTCTTGGCAATATTCTTGTCATTTTCCAGACGCGAGAGCAGGAGCAGATCATTAACCAGTGCATTCATGCGTCGGGTTTGAGACTGCATCTGGTCAAAGGCACGTTTCCAGCGGGGATTGATATCTTCCTGATCGGTGAAGGTTTCAATATATCCACTTAAAACCGTCAGTGGAGTGCGCAGCTCATGCGAAATATTATCGACAAAATCTTTGCGCATCTGCTCCAGATTATGCATTCGGGTGACATCATAAGCCACCAGCAGGCGGCTTTCACCACCAAAACGAGTCATTTTGACCTGTACATAATGATCTTCAAATAAGGAGGATCTCATTTTCAGGCCATCAGGGGCTTGATCAATATTGTGGTAATATTCGATAAAAATCGGTTGACGTAACAGCGTAAGAATATTACGGCGGCGATCATCCGGAGAGATGCCAAGCAGACGTTCTGCTGCCGGGTTCCACCATTCGATCTGCTGGTTGTCATCAATCAGCACCACTGCTTCTTGTAAGGCCACCAGTGAGGATTGCGCCCGGTCAATCAGCTCGACCATTTCCGCCTGAACAATACGTTCCTGACGCTGGGCCCGATATACATTGAACAGCAAAGCCCCCCAGATTCCGTGAATATTAGGGGGGACATCATAGGGGCGATTTGAAATCCACTCATTGACCAGATACAGGGAGCGCATCTGGGTGGCAAAAAAAGCCACAAATGCCAGTACCAGACAAACCCAGAAATACCCAATCCCGAAGCCGATAAAAGCGGCAATGATCAGAAAAAATGCCAGTAAGCGTAAATCCTGCTTGGCAAAATCCCATAAGCTGCTGTAACGGAATTTCTTGTGGTCACGTGCCAGCTCGGGGACAGGGTAAGGTTCATACATAAAACTAGGGTTACCTAAAAGAAATTAACCAGCGGCAACATCGGCCCGGGTGGAGAAGCGGTAGCCGGTACCACGTACAGTCTGCACAAAACGGTCTGCCCCATAAGGCTCTAGGACCTTGCGCAAGCGGCGGATATGGACATCAATGGTCCGGTCTTCAATATAGACATTACCCCCCCAAACCTGGTCCAGTAATTGGGTGCGGGTATAGGCGCGCTCCGGATGCGTCATGAAAAATGCCAGCAAACGGTACTCGGTCGGACCCATTTCCAGAATCTTGTTGCCAAAATTCACCCGTTGGCTCACCGGATCCAGCACCAGACCATTGGCATCAATGGTTTTTTCTCCACTTAGCGCATTGGCACGGCGCAGAACCGCTTTAATCCGTGAGACCAATTCGCGTGTAGAAAATGGTTTGGTCATGTAGTCATCAGCACCGGCATCCAGTCCCTGTACCTTATGATCTTCTTCACCACGGGCGGTCAGCATGATAACTGGAATTTCAGACAGGGATTCATCACGTTTCAAGCGACGGCAGAGGTCTACGCCGCTCACTCCACCTGGCATCATCCAGTCCAGTAAAATGAGAGCCGGACGCTGATCCACAATCATCTGATGCGCTTGTTTGGCATCTTCTGCCTGCAGACACTGAAATCCTGCCATATCCAAAGAGGTATGAATCATTTCCCTGATTGGGAGTTCGTCATCGACGATTAATATGTAGTCATCTTTCACAACGCAATACCCTATTTCATGCAAACGGTGGACCGTTTTATATTTATGACAGGCTTATTACAAAGACTAATTATGACAGTATCATTGCAGAAAGGGAAAATAGCCGAAGTTTCGCAAAGATTTGTGACAATTTTAATAAAAATTTAATTAGAAATCGGACATTTTTAACTCAGGTTATTTGTTTAAGTTATTGTAAATAAATTAAAAATTAAAAATAAGTGGCAGCTGATCAAGATAAAAAACCTATTTCTTTATAAAAACTAGGCTTTGACTTTTTTCTCGGCAAAATGCTCCAGCAGGGCCAGAAAAATAATACTGCAGGAGGACAGCACTTCGTCCATCGACTGTTTAAAGCCGCTCATGACCCAGCGGATTGCAATCTGGGTAACATAGCCATTCAGTCCGGTCGATACTAAAGAAAGCTCCTGTTCAGAGCGGCTCAGGTTCGGCATCATCAGCATGACAAAGGCATGAATCATGCGGTCAAAGCGCAACATGGTTTCATGAATCGTGGCCTGATTATGCAGCTCCTGTACCAGCATGGCATCAATATAAATAATCCGTGCCATACGTGGATTATCTTTTAAAGTTGTTAGCAGGGCGGTCAAGCCGGCTTTAATCATGTTTTGCGGATCGGCTGAGGCTTGCAGCATGGCCTGCATGACATTTTGTTGCAACTCATCAATCAGCTGTAAAAAAATGGTCTGAAATAGGTGCTCACTTTTTTTAAAAGACTCATAAAAATAGCGTTCGGTGAGCTTGGCTTCATTGCAGATATCTTTGACCGTCACCGAAAAAAAGCCATGGGTGCCATAAGCTTCGATACCCGCTTCGATTAGTTTTTCACGACGTAACTGCTGGCGCTCCGCCATCGACAGGCCTTTAAACTGACGCTCTTTGGCGCGGGTCGCTGGTGCTTTTGTGGTTGAAGGAGCTGAATTGGTCATAACTTTCAGTGGCAGTCTCGCTAAAGGTTGGGGCTATCTTATCAACAAATCTGCATTTGACCTATGCTGAAATTTCAGACTGAAACTTGGCCTGTAGAGACATTATAGAGTGATTGACAATACTTATTGTCAAAACTATATTGAAATGATGGGCTGCATCCTGAACAGACAAAAATACCGGCTGTCATGGACTGGCAGTATTTAATTCAAGGAATCTCAATGAAAAATTTTAACAATAAAGTTGCAGCGATTACCGGTGCCGGTTCTGGCATTGGCCAGCAGCTGGCTGTACTTCTGGCACAGCAGGGCTGTCATCTGGCACTGAGTGATGTTAATGAGCAGGGGCTGGAAAAAACACTCGAGCTGCTGAAAGGCAATCATGTCCGTGTCACCACTCAAAAAGTGAATGTCGCCAATCTGGCTGAAGTTCAGGCTTGGGCCAAGCAGGTCGAGCAGGATCATGGCAGTGTGAATATGATCTTTAATAATGCAGGTGTCGCCTTGGGCAGTACGGTTGAGGGTGCAAGCTATGAAGATCTGGAATGGATTGTAGGAATCAATTTTTGGGGCGTGGTCTATGGTACCAAGGAGTTCCTGCCGTTGATCAAAAAAACCGGTGATGGACATGTGATCAATATTTCCAGCCTGTTTGGTTTGACCGCCCAGCCTACCCAGTCTGCTTATAATGCGACCAAGTTTGCGGTACGTGGTTTTACTGAATCCTTGCGTCAGGAGCTGGATATGCAAAATTGCGGCGTAAGCGCGCTGTGTGTACATCCGGGTGGAATTCGCACCAATATTGCCAATGCAGCCAAAATGAATGATAGTCTTTTGAGCTTAGGGATGCATCCGGAAAAATCAGCACGTAATTTTAATAAACTGTTGCGTTGTCCGCCTGAAGAAGCTGCTCGCCAGATTCTGGATGCAGTGCAGAAAGACAGACGCCGTCTGCTGATCGGTAATGATGCCAAGGCCCTGGATATGATCCAGCGCATCTTGCCTACCGGTTATCAGCGCGTCACTGCTCTGGCTTCGCGTCTGGGTAAAAAAGGCAAAAAATCAGCTTAATCACCTTCCTCTACCTCGGCCCGCGAAAGCGGGCTTTTAACTTCATTGATGCGGTTTATTTTAATTGATTTGGAAGACAAGATAAGAAAATTAGCCAGTTCTCTATAAGCCGGAAAGTTACAGCTGGTTTAATTTTTAAACCGGATGACATCACTGCATCTATCAGTTTTTAATATTAAAAATAAGTGAACTACGAAATAACATACTGATTTTTAAAACCCTCAGATCAAGGCCTGAATGGTTTTTTTCTTCCAGACCAACTGGTAATACAAACCCTGCAAAATACACAAGCTTACGAAGGTCAATGCGTAGGCATACCAGATGCCCTCCAGGCCCCACCACTGGCTAAACAGATAGGCACAAGGCACCTCAATAACGAGAATGGTCAGAATATTAATCAGCATGGGCACCGTCACTGTACCGCTAGAACGCATAATCGAGGCAAAAATCGCGCTGGCGCCAAAGAACAGGATCGACCACAGTACAATAAACAGGAGTTGCTGACCCAGCACCACCACCGCTGGATCGGTAATAAACAGAGCCATCAGATATTTAGAAGACAAATAAGCAAGAATTACCAATCCGCCAGTGAACAGGATATTCATACTTAAGGCGGTTCGGGTGACTTTATTGAGTAAATCCGACTTTCCTGCACCAATGGCCTGCGCCCCAAAGACTGAGGCAGCGATAGCGATAGATAAAGCGGGAAACTGGATATAGTTCAGGACCTGATTGACCGCACCATAGGCCGCCGTTGCTTCAGCTCCATGACGGTTGACCAGTCCTACAATCACTAATCCTGCCACGGAAGTCGTCACCATCTGCACTCCGGTAGGAATGCCTAGCCGTAAAATGATCTTGCTCAACTGGGGTTGATGGCGGATATTTTTAATTAAGGCCCAGTCCAGTTTCAGTGGATGCTGTTTATAATTTAAATACAGCACTAAAAAAACCAGGACGGCCAGATTGCCTAAAATAGTAGCGATAGCAGGCGAGATAATCCCCATCCGAGGAAAACCAAAATAGCCGGCAATCAGGACTGGCGTGACCCCCAGACCGATCCCAATCGTTAATGCTGAAGCGAACAGTGGTGTGGTACTGTCACCGACACCACGTAAAATAGAAGTATAAATAATATAAATAAAAATCAGGGGACTGCCAGCCAGCATCCATTGTACATAGGGCAATGATAAATGCATGACCTCAGGATCTGTGCCCAGCGCAAGTAAAATCTGCTCCGCAAAAATGACCCCCAACAGTGCAATCAGACTTCCCCCAATCAGGGTCATAAATAAGGTAGAGCCCACCACACAGTGTACTTTTTCCAGGTTTTTAGCGCCCCAGGCCTGCCCAATCAGGACGGTCGACCCGGCAGAGAGCCCGATCACAAAAGCCATCAAACAAAACAGGATCGGAAAGAACACCGCAACAGCAGCAATCGCGTTGACCCCCAACATCTGCCCGACAAAGATAGTATTCACGGTACCAGACAGACTTTGCAGGATATTGGTCGCAATTAATGGCAACAGAAAGACCAGAAAGGTTTTCCACAGATTTTTTTGCTGAATTAAAGCCTGCTGCGCCATATAAGGTCCTGTTCTTGGTTTTTCAAATACTTATCTTAGCGAATTATGCTGGATCGGCAGTCAAAACGCCTTAGCTTTTCAGTAACGACACAGCCTGTGTTTTAAACTTTGGCAAGAATATGTGCTGCTTCAATTAGGGTTTCATTTTTTTTGGCAAAACAGAAGCGCAGCAAATGTATATTTTGTGGAGGATCTTTATAAAATACAGAAACTGGAATGGCGGCCACGCCATGCTGCTGGGCCAGATAATGACACATTGACAAGCCATCCAGATCGGGGCGAATCTCACGATAATCCAGATTCTGGAAATATGTCCCTTGAGTAGGCGTCCATTGAAAACGTGTGCCTGCCAGTTCTGTATTAAACAAATCGCGCTTGGCCTGATAAAAACTGGAGAGCTGATGAATATGCTCGGGATGCAGTTGCATATATTCTGTCAGGGCAACCTGAATCGGGGTCACACCACAAAAGCTGACAAACTGGTAAATCTGTCTAAATAGCTGCATCAAAGGCGGAGGCGCTACACAAAAACCGGTTTTCCAGCCAGTGACATGAAAGGTTTTACCAAAAGATCCCACCACAAAGCTGCGCTCACGTAACTGCGGAAAGCTGGCTGCCGAAATGTGGCGAACATTGTCAAAGACCAGATGTTCATAGACTTCATCAGACAGGATCACAATATTCCGGTCATGAACCAATTCAATCAACTGTTGCCAATCCTGTTCTGTCCACACGGTTCCCGTAGGGTTGTGTGGGGTATTGACAATGATCATGCGGGTCTGGTCATTGATCGCGTCTTTGACCTTGTTCCAGTCCACGGAAAAGCCAGGATATTCCAAGGCAATATGCACTGGCCGAGCACCGGCCAGTTGCACGCTGGGCGCGTAGCTGTCATAGCTGGGATCAAAAATAATGACTTCCTCACCGGCACGGACACTGGCCTGAATGGCGCAAAAAATTGCAAGGGTTGCCCCGGGGGTAATGGTAATTTCACTGACAGGGTCAAGGCAGAGCTGGTCACGCTGCTGGTACAGATCTGCCACCAGACCACAGAGCACGGGGAGGCCATTGCTTGGCGCATATTGATTAAACCCCCCACGAGTCGCACGGCTAAGTGCATCCAGCAGCTGGGGCGGAGCCGGGAAATCCGGAAAGCCTTGGGACAGGTTGATGGCACCCAGTTTCTGCGCCAGATTCGACATGGTGCTAAAAATAGTGACGCCCAAATCGGGAAGTTTGGAAGATAATTCGAGCATGTCCCTGACCCCTTGTCTTATCATGCAATTATTAAAGTCTGTTGAGGATTAAATGTTATTCCCGTCAGTGTAGCAGCAAGTAAGCACAGGAATAATCAGAAAATTAAAATGATCTTAAGCAAATGTACAAGCTTGGGTATCAGTCGCTCAGTCCAGCTCAATGAGTCAGAACAAGTTGTTTGCCTAATCATGTGAAATAAATACCAAGATGGACGGTGCCTGGCTTATTTTTTACAATCAGCGTGATAAAAATAACCTCACCACATAATTATAAAATGCTTAAAAATATTGATACGGTGCTAGATGCACTAGGTCTGGGGCCACAAAAACGTGCACTGCAGATCCAATTTACTCATCCTATTTTACACTCCCAGCTTGCGATTCAGCGTATTGAGGGCCGGCACTGGATAAATGAAGGATTACAGGCAGAGTTACTATGTTTATCCACCCATCCCTCGCTGCCTTTAAAGCAGTTTATGGGTGTGCAGGTTGCTGTAGATCAGGTCACTGACCGAGGAGAGTTGTTTCGGACCAGCGGCATCATTACGGCAGCCAGCCAGGGACAGAGTGATGGTGCACTTACGATTTATAAGCTGAGTCTGCAGGATGCCACCGCTTTATGGCAAAAACGCCGCAATAGCCGGGTATTTCTAAATAAAAGTGTGCGTGACATCAGTGAAATTTTATTTACAGAATGGCAAAAAAGAAGTCCTTTATTTACTGCCAGTTTAAGCCTGGACCTGACCGGCCTGTCAGCAGAATATGATATCCGTCCTTTTGTGATGCAGTCCAATGAAAGTGATTATGAATTCCTTAGCCGCTTATGGCGCAGCGAAGGAATTAACTGGCTGATTGATGAAAAAGAACTGCTGCTAACAACTTCCAAGCCTGCTATTCAGCCCCAGATTTTGCGCCTGATTGATCATGCAGAGAGTTTTCAGGCTCTGGCACGCCGTTTTATCTGTTTTCATCGCAGTCATGCCACTGAAGTGTTTGATAGTATTACCAACTGGACAGCTCAGCGCAGTCTAAAGCCGACACAGGTGCAGACTCAGCGTTGGCAGGCGGAGCAACTGTCACCAGATGAAAGCCAGTATTTTTTAAATACACAGCAATTTGAATCTCCAAACGGGCAAGAAATATTAGCGCTGGAAGATGCCTGGACCGTTAGTTCAGCTTGGAGCGCTGATCTGAACGGAGAGGATCAGGCCACTTCTTCCAGTCATAGTCAGCTGGAGAAATTGAGCAGGCAATTGGGTCAATATCATGCATTGCAATCAAAATACTTTCAGGCCAGCAGCAGCGTCAGAGATGCACAGGTGGGCTATTGGTTTCAGTTGAAGGATCATCCGGAAATTGATCAGCATGCAGCCCATGAACGGGAATTTCTGATTTTAGGGAAGCATTTCTATAACCAGAACAATTTACCAAAAGAGATAGGGGCACAGCTGGAGTCGCTATTACATGCCAGTTCATGGACAGCTTTGGAAGAGGAGCGGCAGGCCAACGAATTGTATTTAATCCGTCGCTCCATTCCGGTAGTTCCAGAATATCTGCCATTTAAGCACCAACCGCTGGCCTATACACAACGTGCTAGGGTCGTTGGACCCGAAGGTGAGAGCATCCATGTCGATGAATGGGGACGGGTCAAAGTACGTTTTCTGTTTACCCGTGATCAGGATCATCAGCATGATGGCGGAGCGGGCAGCAATAATGATGACACAGATTCTGCCTGGGTAGATGTAGTGACTTCATGGGCTGGTGAAGGTTATGGCACACGATTTCATCCGCGAGTGGGCGAAATTGTAGTGATTGACTTCTTTGATGGGAATGTTGATCGCCCATTTGTCGTGGGACGTTTGCACGAAGCTGAGCGTCATCAAACTATGTTTGATGTGAAAGGTCAGTTACCCGATACCAAAAAACTCACTGGTATTCGTTCCTCTGAAGTGGATGGCCAAGGTTTTAACCAGCTTCGCTTCGATGATACAACTGGACAGATTAGTGCACAGCTGCAAAGCAGTCATGGGACCAGTCAGCTGAATCTGGGGAATTTAAGTCATCCTAAAGAAAATGAAAGTAGCGAAGGTCGAGGTGAAGGATTTGAGCTGAGGACAGACCAGTGGGGAGCGCTAAGAGCCGGCGCTGGTCTGCTGCTTTCAACATATAAACAGGAAAATGCCAATGCCAATCACTTAAATAGCAGCTCGGCTAAAAACCAACTTGAATCAAGCTTAAATAATACTCAGGTCTTAAGTGACGTTGCTAAAAACCAGCAAACTGATCCTTTGGAGGCTTTAGATCATCTGAAAAACTTTCTGGATCAAATCGAACAGCAAGATCACAACAAGGCTGAAATCTTTAAACAGGCTTTAATGATCCTGTGTGCACCGAACTCCATTGCTATTTCGACCAATGAGGACTTATACCTCTCTGCGGATAGACAGATTAATCATAGTGCTGCGGATAGTATGAATTTTTCAACCCAGAAATCTTTAATTGTCCATGCACAGGACAAGATCAGTTTATTTGCGGCGCAGGAGGGTGTTAAAGCAGTTGCTGCACAAGGTAAGGTGGAACTTCAGGCGCAGGATGATGCAATGGAAATGATGGCCCGTCAGCAAATCAAAATTATTTCGACTGAAGATCGGATTGAAATTATTAGTCCTAAAGAAATTGTACTGACTGCCGGTGGTTCTCAGCTAAAAATTAATGGAAAAGGTGTATTTGGAGTAACAGGTGGGAAATTTGAGTGTAAGGCAGGGCAGCATGTATTTGCAGAAGGGGCTAAAGTCTCTTATGAAATACCTCAGCTTCCGAATAATGCTTTATATAGCAATAGGCTGGATATATATGATCTATTTTGGCAGTCCGATTTTAGTTCAATAAATTATAAAGCTTTTATTCCTGATACTAATTCGTATATTTCAGGTCAGCTTGATACGCATGGTCGTACTGGAAAAATTACTACAGCTGATCCCTCTAAAGTAGAAATTTTGGTAGGGCTCAATGATGAATGGGGATTAAGTGTCCAAGGTTATGATGTTGATGACCTGATTGAGCAGAATAATAAATAGGATATAAAAATGACAAATAAGTCTTTAGCAACCATACAAATTCTAGATTTGTTAGGCAATCCAATTCCTAAAGTTCAATATGAAGTCAAAAATAGTAAGACAGGTCAACATGTAGTAAAGGGTTCTACCAATTCCAAGGGGTGCCTTTATGAAATTCAAAGAGACAAAGGAACGGTTTTAGATATATATGTCAAAAGCCTTTTGGGTGGAGGTATGAAAAAAGTTCAGACCTTCATAATGGCAAAAGATCGTATGCTGGTTACGGTTATAAGTCCTAAAATTCTCTTGGATTTAAAAACAGTAGAAAATAATGGAAATAAAGGAAGTTATAAACGTAAAACACATAAGGTTAAAAAAGGTGAAACTTTATCATCTATTGCACAACAGTATCACACCACAATCCGAGTGCTCGAAAGGCTGAATGGGATAAAAGATGTCAATAAAATCAGCATAGGACAAGTAATTAAACTTCCAATTAATATGCCTGCTACAGGAAATAATACAAGTATTGATAGAAAGCTAAACCCTCAAAAAAATGCTTCTCAAAATAATAAGTCTCAATCATCAGAGAAAAATAAAAAAGAGACTAAACAGGCTGATAAAGGAATTGTGAATACAGTTGAAGAGTATGAGAAGAAAGCATTAGAGCAGCTTAATGAATGGTATGAAGAAGGTAAGAAAGCTTTATCCGGTGCAATAAAAATTGATATGAAAGAGGATCGCAGTCAGGATGGCGGGACACCGAAAACTGATACTTCCAATTTATGTAAAACTAATCCTCAATGTATATCTCAAGGCAAAAGTGAACTTATTAGAGAGGTTAATATCAGGCTAGCAGGCTTTGGTGGCGCATTACCTACAGATGAATTTACTCCTTTAACAGCGGAATGTATAAAACAATTTCAACGGGATTATATGGGGGTTCCTGAAACTGGAAAAATATGTGGAAGTTTTTTAGCAGCTTTAGATAAGTTCCGTGATGAATATGGAATTGCTAAATTTATAGATTCTTTTAAATGTTCATGCGGTAAGTGTAGTGGATTTGGAATGAGACGGATCGGGACATTTACATTCGAAAACTATCAGAAAATTTCAGGAAAATATGTAAAAGTTCAAAAAACTCTTAAGGAATCAGAAGGGATGCATCGAAGCCTTGTGTGGGGGTTAAAAGCAATGATGTTCTACTTTGATAAGAAAAGTAATCCTAAAGGATATAAAATAGCTAAAATATCATCAGGTTACCGTTGTATAGATAATAACTTAAAAAAGAGAAGAGCTACAACTAATCATATGGGTACAGCTATAGATATAGTTATCTATAATAAAAATAGTCAAGTAGTTAGTCTAGATGAATTGGAAAATACCGTCAGAAAAGAGTGGTTTTGCACATATTTAAACGCAACGATGGGGTGGTCGAATAATAGATTTGGATTAGAGCGCTTATCTCATGGAGCAACTACTTGGGTTCATTTAGATGTAAGAGAGTTTTCAGATGAGTTTAAAATCGATAAGTTATTTTCCAAGACTGCAAATGGTTTAAATGGTGATTATCTAGTTAGTTTATTTAGAAGAGATGCTAAGGCTAGTACAATTTTAGGATGTACTGGACTTGCGGCTGCGCCTATGAACAGTCCAGCTTTAAAGGACAGTTCTTTAGAAGAATTGATCAAGCAACTAGGTTCTGCAATTTCACATGGTGAAGGGAATTACGAATCATACAATACAGGAACTATTAAGAATAAAGTGATACATTCCTTTTTGTATCCAGCAAAAGGTACAGTCACTAATAAAACAATTAATCAAATTATTGAAAGTTATACTTTGTCTCCTAGAGATACTTCTAGAATGTTTGCGGTAGGTAAATATCAGATAACTCCAGATCCTATGAGAGAGGCAAAATTAAAACTTAAACTAAGCGGAAATGAGAAATTTGATGAACATCTACAAGAAAGAGTCTTTCGAGAATACCTGATTCCTTCGAAAAGGCCTAAACTAGGAAATTTTGTTCTTAAAGGGATTGGAAATACAGAAGATGCTCAATATGAAGCAGCAAAAGAATGGGCATCGATCGCTACTCCACTAGGCTATCAAATTAGCCAAAACTGTGGCGGTCATGTTTCAGATGGCACTAAATCTTTTTATGAAAGTACTGCTAATCATGCTAATAAAAAATCAACAGAAATGGTTAAAGAAATTTTAGAAAAAATTAATCAATATCATCAACAATAGTATAAGGGTGAGATATAGAATGAATAACAAAATTAGTATATTATTATTTTTGGTTTTTTTTTGTATAGGAGACTGTAATGCAAAAGTAATTGAAAGTAATAAGGCATCAAAAATAAAAGTACAGCCTTGTGGATTTGACTATGATATTGATAATTATTTTTGTAAAGCTGATAATATAAAATTATATAAAAATAATATTGGTAAAAATGTAAATTATAATAAATATTATACAGTTATTGAAATTGATGATGGGAAGTATATTCGACTAGCGGCTTTGAACCAAAAAACATTAATTATCTATCCCTTGAATTATAAAATTGAAAAAGAAAAATCAAAAATTAAATTCACTAGTTCCAATGGGAAATTATGTGTTAGCGGTAATTTATATAGCTACCGGGATACTTATAATGATTCAAAAATATGCTTTAGAATTATAGGGAATGCATTTGTAAAAATAAGTATTGATGAAAATATAAAAGATATAAATTTATCTAACTTTAAACAAATTTTGTTGCCAAATTCTTCAGATTATTTTAATCAATGTTTGAAAATTAATTCGCAAAATAAGTGTGAAAAAATTAGTGAGTCAGAAAATCATATCTATAGATTTGATGAAATAAAGAAAAATTTTCAAGAAATAGGAGATATTTTAAATAATGAAAAAATAAAAAAACTGAATTTAAATGGTTTTAAATTTCTACCTTATTCAGAAAAATCTCAATATTTAATAGGTGAAAAATATGAAGATACAGATGAAGAGTCTTCATCTGTATATTATCTCATCAAAATAAAACCTGATATTGAAGTTAGAAGAATTGGAAATTTTTATTCTATAGATAAACAATTTAATTTAAGTTATAGCGATTCTTCAGGAAATAAGAAAAATATTAAATTAGAATTATAGAAAAAAGCCGGCTCTCGCCGGCTTTTTTTTACCCTTCCAACACCTCTTCCAGCAACTCCTCAATCGGTGCAAAGTAATAGGTGCCATCCATTGGAGTCACAAAATGTAGCAAGCGGTCATGGATTCCATCGCCAGACGTACCGAATATGCGCTCTAACATGCATTAGTAATAGATCTCTTCCATAAATCAAAAAACGATCTACTTTTTTTGCTGCTTATTTGTACCGAAAAACCTTCAATATTCCTGCATAATCTGCGGATAAAATACATCGATTCAAAGAAGCTTTCTGAAACACAGTTCAAGCGATACACCGGCATCTCATGGTCAACCTTTGATTTAATGGTTGAGCAATTGAAGAAACATGTCCCTGCCAAAGGCAGACCGC
>NZ_JAMXXZ010000038.1:0-17198 GCF_024129285.1 Acinetobacter sp. S4397-1 | reverse complement strand
CATAAAGTGCCCCAAATAGAAGAATTACTACCTCACCGCTGGAAACCTGAACCCCGTTAAAACTTGGCGATGGCGTTCAGCGGATGCTTACGTTGGTTCTAAAAAATCCTCTATAGGTCATTATAGCTATTAATTTGATGAATTAATAAACAGTAAAAATAGCTAAGTATCAATAAATTATTAGAAGAATGCTATTTTTTAGATTTTTAAGTAATTGATTATTAATACTAATGATAAAAACAATAGACTTTTTTCTGTGAATTCGCATCAAATAGATCATGAAAAAAAAATCTCTGAAATAATGGATTTATAGATTAACTCATTGATGCTTCAGTCAGTTGATCTATCTTTTAAAGACACAATTTAGAGATTTAAATATGAATTTTTTTTTAGAAAGAAGCAGTTATAACCAGTATAGAACTGTACTAGACGAAGATGATTCCATCTTTTTCTCTTTTAATAGTGAGAACGGTTCAAGGATCGTATGTAAGTCAGCTGAGGAGTTCAAAGCAAATCTTTTAGATCAGGATGATGGAGTATATGTAGTGCGAAAAAAAAGCAATATATACTTTGATTTACCGGATTATGACTGTGAAGGATGTACAGCTTTACCGTTATGTCAAAAGAACGATATCAGTCGAATTACAGGATTTATTATTTCAGGATTGGCGAAAAAATGGAATCAATTAACTGAACCAAGGTATGAACTACGAAAGCATATTGAATTCAAAGTGGGAGATGGCTATATACTTACAGCAAATATGTTCATGGAACATAAGACTATTGCCTTTACTACAGATTCTGGATTTGTTTTTAGGGTCCTCGCAAGTAAGCAACATCCAGTGATTTATGTTAGTAACAATGATTTTGGGTTTCATTTACTTTCAAAGCAACTTGATAAAAACATTCATAAAGTCATGATTGGCTTCAATGAACCTAAGGAAAATAAACATTTATTTGTATCCATTAACGAAATATGCTGCAAGTATACATCTGAGCAAACTTATCAATATATTCTTGATCAATTAACGCTTTTAAACGCTAAAATGGATGAAAATAAATGAATCGACAACAAGTTAATTCTCAAAAATCCACTTTAGTATCTTTGGCAGCTATTTCTTTATCTTCTGTTGAAGCTAAAGCCACAGAATGGCTTTGGAAAAACTGGCTACCTTTAGGCAAATTAGTGTTATTTGCTGGAGAAGGGGGAACAGGTAAAACTAATATTGCGATGTCGATTGCATCCACAATATCCACTGGAGGCAGTTTTCCTGATGGGGCGAAATGTGAAGTACCAGGGAAAGTCTTAATTTACTCATCCGAAGATTCAGTACATGACAGTATTAAGCCGAGAATCATGTCTTATAACGGTGATGACTCGAATATCATGGTTATGCAAGGTTGTTATGACCAACATGGAAGAATCAAGCCTTTTAATTTAGACGAAATTGACAAATTATATCGATATGCTGAAGCCAATCCTGACTTACGATTAATAATCTTCGATCCGATTGTAAGCTTATTAAAAAAAGACATGAATCAGGCAAACTACGTGCGACAAACCTTAGAGCCATTATTGATGTTTGCAGAAAAATTTAATTGCACGATTCTTTGTATAACCCATCTGAGTAAAGCAAAACGTGATATCTCACTTTTAGATAGAATCATTGGATCACAAGCTTTTACGGCATTAGCACGTGTGGTTTTAGCAACCACTAAGATTCAATCATCGGGTGAGTGCTATTTTTCTAAACTCAAATCAAATGTTGATGAGCTACAGAATATTAATTTGGCTTATCAAATAGATACCGTCCTAGTTGGTGATGATATTGAAACATCTACGACAAAATGGGGAGAGCCTATTGAAGGTCATATTGATGACTTTTTAATTGAAAAAGGTGGACTAATACGACTAACACAGCGGGAGAAAGCAGAACAAATCATATTAGAAAAACTGACATTACAGAGTCCAATTTCTTCGAAAGAAATGGAAGCTTGGTATCTTGCTCAAGGTATTTCTAAAAGTACTGCTGAAAGAGTGGCTGCTGGAACAGATATGATAAAAAGGGAAAAATGTGGTGATATATGGTATTGGTCTCTAAAGGAATAAAATCTGAGTGACATGAGTGACATGAGTGACATGAGTGACATGAGTGACATGAGTGACATGAGTGACAAGAGTTAAAATTAAAAAATGTATTGAACGGAATTATTGGGATACATAATTCCTTTTCATTATAAAAATCTTATTTTCAATAACTAATGGTGTAAATTCAACTTTCTCAACTTTCTCAACTTTCTCAACTTTCTCAACTTTCTCAACTTTCTCAACTTTCTCAACTTTCTCAACTTTCTCAACTTATCTTGAATAGTTTTTTTATTTAAACGACAAAACTTGTCGTAATCAGCGTTAAACTTGCTTCTTAATATTTGATATTAAAGTTAAGATGTTGGAATAGAAAGAAAATGAGATAAAAATAGTGTCAATTGCATTTAATGATTCAGAGTTTTCAACAATATTAAAGGAACAACTTCTTCAAGTTGATTCAAAAATTCTATTATATTTAAATAAATTCCACGCAAAAATTTATGTGAGCAAATCTGAAGATGGAAACCCTTGGATTGAATTAGGCAGTGGTGAATTAGGTGAAGAGGTAGTAACTGCTCTTAAGCAATGGATTACTAAAAAAAGATTGTTAATTCTTGAAAGTGCTTCTAAGAATTTATCAAATCAGCCACCTTTTAAAGAAGCAATAAAAGTAACAACCATAAAGACAATAAAGGATTGGTTAAAAAAATCAGAAGATTTAACTAAAGGTAGAAAGGGTGAAGTAAACCCTGCTACAAAGTTTAAAGTTGCATGTGCTGCTGCATGGAGATGTCAATTTTATGGGTGTGGTGTTGATCTAAGAGAGCATTTAAGCCCAAGTATGAGTGGAAATTATAGTTATTTTGCGCATATTGTAGCTTCATCTGAAGATGGACCTCGGGGTAATAAGGATTCTGAACAACTTGCAAATGAGCCAACCAATATCATGCTTTTGTGTGATAAGTGTCATCGGTTAATTGATAAAATTGCACCAAATGAGTATGGCATTGAACATTTGCGTAAGATGCGTGAGGAGAATGTACAAGAAATTAATAGATTATTAAGTTTTTTAAAGTTCCCTGAATATCAAATGGTTGTTATTGGTGGTGCAATTGAAGGTCAGCCTTTTGTTTTTAATAGTCAGGATGCTAATGAAGCTATGTGGTTGAGAAAAACTCGTAACCCCACAAATCCAGAATACTTCCTTAATAATACAGCTTATTTTAGTGCATCAAACAACCCTGTTTATTGGGCCAGTGCATTTCAATTATTGAACTCCGATATACCTATGTTGAAAAGAATTTTGCAAGGAGTAGCTCAAGATAGACAACGTAAACCTCTAGCATTATTTCCTTTACATGGCATGTCTATTCTCATCTTAAGTGGTCGGTTGATTGGAGATAGTTACCCCATTATTTTATTTCAGTACCATAGACAGCAAATAGAATGCAAAGGTAAACAATGGGCATGGCCTGAAGTAGTTGAGCCACAAGAAAATAAATTTGAAATCATAACCCACAAAGAGAAAGTTGGTGGGGAAAGTGAAGCTCTATTATTGGTGAATATAACTGCAAAAATCCCTGGATCTGAATTGCCCGAATATTTATTCAATAACGAGTTTATTTTGCCAACCATAGAAATAACACTTGATGAGTGTTCTTTTAATGCTATTAGCCATCCTAAAGATTTAGAGCATTTAGGAGAGGCAATTGATAGTGCCTATAAAAAAATTCAAGATGAATGGAGACTTCAGAAAGTTCACTTAATTATGGTTGCACCAACGACTGCATGTGTACGATTAGGTCAAAAAATGCAGGCTCGCCATCATGCTGATTTTATCTTATATGAACGTAAACCTGGTACTGGTAACAACGGTCCATTTGAGCCTACTATCCAAATTGGTGCAAAAAAAGTTAGTTTAGTTGGAACAGATCAGGAAATAGATATTTCCTAAATTTTACTCAATAAGTATGCCTTGAACTAGAATATGACTATTAAGAAAAAAGAAGTTTTTATCTCAGTGGATGTAGAAACATCAGGTCCTATACCAGGTGATTATGATTTATTGTCAATTGGCATGTGTTTGGTTGATAAACCAACTGTCAATTTCTACTGTGAGTTAAAGCCAATCTCAAACAAGTATGACCCTGAAGCATTATCAGTGACAGGGTTTAACTTAGATACTCTATTAAGTACAGGGTTATTGGCAAATGTGGCTATGGCTGAGTGCTGTAAGTGGATTGATCAAAATGTTACAGCCAACGAAATACCTATATTTGTTGGTTTTAATGTTGGATTTGATTGGTCATTTATAAACTATTACTTCCATAAATATCTAGGAAATAATCCATTTGGCTATACCTCAGTAGATATTAAATCTATGTATTTTGGCTGTTTTGGTGGTGATTGGTCAGAAACTAAATCAAGTAAAATAGTTGAAAAATTAAAGCCGAATTTTACTAATAATCATCACGCTTTGCAGGATGCGATATTTCAAGCAGAGTTATTTAATTTAATTTTAGAAGAAGTAAACAGAAAGGGGTGAATTATGAATTTGGTAGCACAAGCGCAGCATCCAACACAAATAGATAGTTGGGAAGTGGTTTTAATGAATATTGTTCAAAAAATTTCATTAACCCCTGCTCAATACGATCTAATAACAGATAGATATAGTAATCTACAAGCGATTTTAAATGTAGCTGAAGATGAAATATTAAAAGATGCTCATATTTTTGTGCAAGGTTCGATTGGATTAAAGACAACAATCAAGCCAGCTCCTGAAGCAGAAGGGGATCTGGCCAATGTTGATGCTGATGCTATTGTCTTACTTCCTAACGCACAGAATGTAGATTCAAAAGAAGTATTAGATGCACTAACAAGGCGTTTCGAAGAAGGGACTAGAACTAGTACCCCCATCAAACCTTTGCGTAGAGGCATTAGAATTGTTTATGCAGATGAAAATCCAGGCTTCCACATAGATGTTACACCAGCACGAAATGCACGAGGTAATGGTCAATCAGCTGGTTACGGAAATTTAGAGGTCCCAGATAGAGAGACTGGTTGGAAATGCAGTTCACCTCGTGATTATTCACTGTGGTTAGAAAGTTTGGCTAAGCTTGAAATCCAAATTATTCGAAAAATGGCTGATAATAAAGTTCTAATGGATAGTGCAACTCAAGATCCATTGCCTTTGTATGAAGACTACGCTGAACATAATCCATTAAGAGCAACTATTAAATTACTAAAAAGACATCGTGATCAGTGGGCATTAAATTCAGAAAGTCCTGAGTATCGACCGATTTCTGCAGTGATAACCACTCTAGCTGCCAAAGCATATGAGAAAGTTTATAAAGAATCACAGGCTCAGGCTCTAAGGCCAATTGAGGCAATTGTAAAAATCATTGCATACATGCCACAGTTTATAACCCAAGTTGATGAAGGCTTTGCTGTATTGAATCCTAAAGATTCAGGTGAAAACTTTGCTGAAAAATGGAATCGTCCAGATGGTGAGGGTGAATCTTATCGAGAAGCATTTTTTGTGTGGCATTCACAAGCTTTAGAAAGTGTATTAATAGGACTTAATGACTTAGGTAATTCAGAATCATTTGAAAATAAACTTATGGAAAGTTTTGGAGTCCCAAGAGCATTTATCAAAGAGCAAATTATAAATGTTCCTGATAAATCATGGACATTACCTGGAAGAAACTCTCAAATAACGCTCAATGCTCTAGCATTAAATGCCTTAACAGGATCATCTTCATCTGCAGCATCAATTCATACTTCAAATGAACCAGTAGGTCGACTTGGTTAAGATGGAAAAAGTCACTCCAGAAATAAGACAAGGTATAGCATTTTTACACCAATATTTAGGTGAAGATGCTATGTCTTTGCTTAAAGAAACAGACCCAAAAGAAAAGGAGGTGCTAGCGTATGAATTTCCTTTACCTGAGGACTTCTTAGGTGTTTCACGGATACTCAGGATTAGCTTTTGTGAAGGCTTTCCAACAGTTGGCTTGCGTCTACAAATAAGTCCTTCACCTTGGCTGTTATGGCCCCATGCGATGCCACAATCGTTATGTTTGT
Source organism: Acinetobacter sp. S4397-1 (assembly GCF_024129285.1). Taxonomy (NCBI): domain Bacteria; kingdom Pseudomonadati; phylum Pseudomonadota; class Gammaproteobacteria; order Moraxellales; family Moraxellaceae; genus Acinetobacter; species Acinetobacter sp. S4397-1. Next base: position 11,026 of record NZ_JAMXXZ010000038.1, on the reverse strand, counting down.
ATGGATTTGGAGAGCATCCCGCTGCAAACTCGCCTGAAAGTGTAGTAAATGATGCGTTAAGGAGGTTATCAAAGATATTGGAGCTTGTATTACCTTCTTCTAATGAAAGTAATAGAAACGAGGAATTTTATAGGGAAATAAGTTCTTATTGGAGATTGCAATTAAATTTTAATAACCATCAGCTTGTTGTTTTGGAACATCCCTCAACTAATGGTGAGCTTTTTGGACTCACTGATCAAAGGGGAGGAATAAAACGTCATCAAGTTGTATGGTTAGCATCGCAGCAACCAATGATAGAAAAGCATCTTTCTAAAATATTAAACAGGGTAGAGAAAGTATCAGTTTTAGCACCAGTTGCATATTTTATTCGCTTAAATTCTTATCCAACTGTTGAAATTCCTAATTCCAACAAAGTCTTTGAATGGATTGAAAATCATATATCTTCAGTAGATTTTCAGAGGTTATTAGAATGGGATAAAAGAAACAATAGTTATCCTATTAGATGGTTACTATTAGAACTCCCGGATACTGAGCCACCCATTATTCAAGCGATAACTCTTAAACACAAAGGTATCAAAAGTGATAGCCATCAAGTTTATGGTAAACGAGCTGGACGTCGATTACGTAAGCAACAGAATAACGATGTAACATTGTCGAGTTTGGAACATAGTCCAGTTCATTTGCTAGCAAAAAATGTAATCCATTCAAGAAACATAGAACTATCAAATAATGATATAGCAAATAAAAAAATAGCAGTAATTGGTGCAGGTTCTTTAGGTAGTTCAGTCATTATGCATCTAGTGAGGGCAGGTATTACTAACATCACCATTGTTGATCCTGATAGATTTGAAAGTGCAAATTTAGGAAGACATATTTTAGGGGTAGATGATTTAGGTAAATATAAAACCCAAGCATTAAAAGAGCGAATCCAAAAAGATTTGTCTCATATCACTATTACATCAATTCCACAATATATTCAGTATGAATGTATTAAGAATATTAGCATGCTTGATGAAATGGATGTGGTGGTAATTACAACTGCTGATTGGAATTCAGAAGAGTTTATATGGTTATTGCATGAAGTTAGGCAACCTAAGTGGGCTTTAATCCAAGCTTGGGCTGAGCCTCATGCAATTATAGGGCATGTGCTGATAACTAGACCAAATAGTATTGCTGATGGACGCTACTTATTCGATGAGCATGGAAACTTTTTACACCAACATTCAGAATGGAAGGATAATGGGGTCATCCCACTTCCTGGTTGTGGAGAAGCGTTTATCCCTGGTGGTCCTATTGGAATTAATACAATAGCGGCAATAACAGCTCAATCGGTATTTGATGTACTTACTGGAAAAGTAGAATCTGAGACATGGGTTACTAGTATAGGTGATATTGAAAAGATACGTGAATTGAATGGTATGTACGTTGGACCGAATGTACCTGAAGGTTGTAAGCAAATTGTCATTTCCAGAGAGTGGCCAAAGGAGCAGTGTACTAGTGAGCTATGATCTAGCTTGGGAATGGCGATGGAAAACGCTTGATGTTGAATTAAAAGTGTCCACAGAGGTGGTAGACATATTCTTTTCTCATCAACAAAAATTAAAAGAAGATGAGAAAGGCGGGCAGTTATTTATTGATACAAGTATGTCGGATGGTTTATGGCTTGCAGTAGCTACACCTCCACATAATGCTGACCTTTCTGGTCCAACATGGTTGGAACTAGATGCCAATAGGTGTAAGCAGGAGGCTATTGAGTATCAAAATCAAGGGTTAGTTTTGGTAGGATACTGGCATACCCATGCTGAGTTAACCCCTAATTTGTCCCCGCAAGATATAAAAAGCTTTCGTGAATTTTCACGAAAGAATATTAGCTCGTTGCCGAACCCTTTAGCTGTAATTGTTGGTAATGGTAGTAATGGCGATACAATTAGAGCTTGGTCTTTACAAGAAAATGGTTTTATACAAGCTACATTAAACTAATTGGTGTTTAGAAGGGTATCTTTTGTGAAGTTTTCCAAAGATAAAATTGTAATTGATGAATATAAAAAAATTGAGGAAGGTAAAGTATTTAGTGCTTTAGATTTTAGTGTCCATGTAAATGATAAAAAGCTGCAATGGATTTTGAGAGATTATATAAAAAATGGTGATTCCCTCATTCTTTTTCCGAAGGTCTATTACAAGACCAAAAAGAATAGAATGATTCCAAATAGGATTCTCACTCCAGATATACAGAATACTTTAAAAGTCTTATCAAGGCGTACTGGGGAGATGTTTCAAGAACATGGAGGGATATCAGCAAATTATTTAGGTTTAAGTACCCAAGTTCCACAAATAGAGGTTTTTTATACTAATAGAAATTCACGAGAGTTTTTATTTTTTGATTGTACTGTGAGATTAATAAAAACACGTTGTCTCGACGTTTTTCAATATCCTCATGAGAGAGTTGGTTGGGCTGTATCAGCACTTTATTTTCTTGGCCCTAAGGTTGTTGATGTGAAAATGATTAACAAATTAAAAGAATCGTTGGGTGAAGAGGATTTTCAGACATTTTTGAGAGCTAAAAAGCCAAGTTGGATTAATAAACTAATAGATGAATCATAGTTGAGATGTAGAAATAATATGTGTGATTCATAGAGATCGTTTCAATTTAGCGATCTCTAAATCCATCTTGTAATTGGCGTGTTGAATCCGTTCATTTGATGGGTTGTATTGCTTCTGGACCTCATCAGAGAAAGGGGTTTCTTCACATAATTCAAAGTACCTTTCCATCGGTGTTTTACCTTTCAAAGCTGAATGTGGTCTCATCCAGTTATAGTAATGCTGCCATTCGGCTAGCTTGTCTTGGATATCTTCAGAATTAATATCGACAGTAGCGTAGAACTCAGATTTATCAGTCTTTTGAGAAGTAAGCGTCCGCTGAGTTATTTATGGGAGGATTATCATCCAAGCAGATAAAATTATAAAGCACTGATTTAATTGCATATAACAGAAAGAATATGAAATCTGTTTTAATCTCCATATATGATGAATATCATTTAAAGCATCGTAATAAAATAGAGACTTTATTCAGCTCATTAAAAGGGTAATATAATTTAGTCCTCAGTAAAGCGAGAAGCATTGAAGTGTACTTAGCTGGAATTTATGCATCTTTATATGCTTACTAATGATGTTATCAAAATAAGCTAAACATTCGAGTAATGGAATCCTTGGCTTAAATAGGTTTCGGGTTATTTTTAGCAAGTAAATGAAAAAGTAGTTAAATGTCATCTTATTTAAATATCTGCGGCGTATGGTTCAGCCATCTTTAGATGGGTTGATGCCATGCTCGGTTCTCTTGAAAAATTCCAATTAAAAACAATCAGCGTGGTATGTATAAGTTTCAGCGCCTTATTGCTTACCGCTTGTCAAACTACTACGATAACGCGAAATCAACAAGCCAATACAGAGCAACAGCTCCAACAAGAAAAAGTCCAACAACCGAAACGTGTGGTCTTTTTTTTGGGTGATGGTATGGGCATCACCACGCTTACCGCTTCACGTATTTATGCTGTTGGTGAAGATGGTCAGTTGGCGATTGATCGGCTGCCTGAGTCTGCTTTTGTTCGTACCTTTTCTGAAGATGCGCAAGTCACGGACAGCGCACCTTCGATGGGCGCGTACATGACCGGTGTGAAGATGAAAAACGAGGTGATCTCGATGCAGACAGGGACGATTGCGGTTGAACCTGACTCAGTAGGGAATAACCAGTGCGTTAGTAACCCACAAAACAAAAATAAGCAAAACACACAGACTTTACTTGAATTAGCCAAAGCAAAGGGCTGGGGGACAGGGGTTGTGACCACAACGCGGATCACGCATGCCACACCAGCATCGACTTATGCGCATATATGCCACCGTGATGCTGAAAATGACATTGCATCACAGTTGGTCCCGAGCTCAAAAGGCGATGATTATCAACGCTATAACCTCAAACTCAAAGATGGAGTCGATGTGGTTTTAGGTGGAGGTAAGCGTCAATTTTTGCCTAAAGATGCAGGTGGAGAACGTACTGATGGGCGCAATCTAATTACCGAGATGCAAAAGGCAGGCTACCGCGTGGTTTTTGATGAAAACCAACTGTCCCAAGTGCAACTGGCGAAAAATGAAAAATTATTGGGTTTATTTAATCACAGCCATTTAAATTACGACTTGGATCGCACCAAGAAAAACTTGGCAGAGCCGAGTCTCAAGCAAATGACGCTGTCTGCTTTAGACATCCTGACGCAAAATAAAAAAGGTTTTTTCCTGATGGTGGAGGGCGGGCGTATAGATCATGCGCTGCATGACACCAATGCCAAACGTGCTTTACAAGACACGATTGCCTTAAATGATGCTTTAGAAGCAACCATTCAAAAGCTTAAACAAAGTGATCCTGAACTTAAAAATACACTGATTGTAATCACAGCCGACCATGATCACACCTTGGTTTTAAATGGTTATGCCAAGCGTACAGGAAAATACGTCGAAGGTAAGGAAACCAGTGTGCTTGGATTGGTAAAAAACTATGATCAAGCGGGCTTTGCTCAAGATATTCATGGTCAACCTTATCCGATTATCGGTTTTGGTACGGGCAAAAAACGCCCCACTCAAAACCGTATGGATGACTTGGTACTGAACTTAAAAGACACTGATGTCTGTCATCCTGTACAAGGGCCAAAGGCACCACAAGGTGAAAAATATAGTTTCACCTATCCTTTGGCTGAAACGGGTTGGTGTACGGGCACTGCTGCGGATGATTTCCAACAAGAAGCTGTGATTCAAACGGGCTATAAAGATAAAGAAACGCATGGCGGTGCAGATGTGTTTTTAGGTGCGATTGGTCAGGGAGCCGATCAGTTCTCAGGTAGCCTTGAAAATATTGAGGTCAATCACCTCATTCGTAAGATCACAGGCTTATAGCAGAGGGATATCACATGAAACATACTTTAAAAACCATCCCATACATGATGCTTCTGCTTACAGCGTCGATTTCTTCAAGTGCTTTGTATGCTGCGGACACCACAGTTACACCGACGAAAAGCGTTATATTCTTTTTAGGCGATGGCATGGGACCAACCACAGTGACGGCAAGTCGTATTTATGCTGTGGGGGAAAATGGCAAACTGGCCATGGACAGCATGAAGCACGCAGCAAGGATTAAAACCTATTCTGAGGATGGTCAAACCACAGATAGCGCTCCCTCTATGGGTGCCTATATGACTGGGCAGAAAAATAAAAATGAAGTGATTGCCATGACAACAGGAACGGTTGCGGTCGAACCTGAAGAAGGAAAATTGCCGAATGGCAAAAGCTTAGCGAAAGCCATCAACCGTTGTCCAGAACAGGGCAGTAGTATGGTCGCAGGGATGCCTGCGTTAAGTATTTTAGAACTGGCAAAAAAGCAGGGTAAAGCGGTTGGCGTAGTGACGACGACCGAACTCACCCATGCCACACCTGCGGCAACCTATGCACATATCTGTCACCGTGATGCGCAATACGATATCGCGCTTCAAGCTGTTCCAAAAGGTAAAGCTTATAATCCAAACTTATTGGATGGTATTAATGTCCTTATGGGAGGCGGCTTAAATCATTGGACGCCTTATGATGCAGTCTCTAACCCCAAAGGGCGCTTGGATGGTCGTGATTTATTGGCAGAGTTTAAACAGCAGGGTTATCAAATCGTTTTAAGCCAAAGTGATTTGGCACAGACGGTCAATACTCAGAAAATTTTCGGCATATTCTCCACACAGTCACATTTAAATTTTGATTTGGACCGACTCAAGAAGAATATAGAGACTGAACCGAGTCTGGCGGCGATGACCAGTAAAGCGATTGATGCACTGCAAGCACAGAGTCATGGACAAGGCTATTTCTTGATGGTTGAGGGTGGGCGTATTGACCATGCGCTACATGCCAATAATGCCAAACGGGCATTGCAGGAAACCAAGGCATTTAATGATGCAATTCAAACTGCACTGGATAAAGTGGATTTGAGCAATACCTTGATTGTAGTGACGGCAGACCATGACCATGTGATGACCTTTAATGGTTATGCCGCACGAACGGGTCAAACGACGGAAACTAATCCAGGTATTTTGGGGCTGAGCTATGACTATAATATTGCAAAAGAGCAAAATGCTTACAGCAAAGTGCTGGCTGATGGCCAAGTACATAATCCATACCGCGATGTAAATGGGGCAACAGGAACGACGCTTGTTTTTGGAAATGGTACGGGTAAACGTTTAGATATTCGTGACAGTATTAGCAACGAGCAAGCCTTTGCTGACGACTATAAACAAGAAGTCGGGGTACAACTGACGAAAAGCGAAACACATGGCGGCGGAGATGTGATGCTGTTTGCTGAAGGAAAGAATTCAAATCTATTCAAAGGCACACAAGAAAATACATGGGTATTTGAGCAATTGAAAAAGGCGTTTGGATTCTAATGGATACAAGATTTATACGGCCGTTCAAATTCAAAATGAAATTCTTAGCATTGTCTTTCAGTTTGCTCAGTCCATGGGTATGGTCGGCCGATGAATATCGTATTGATTATCAGATAGAACGATTGGATGCCAATGGGGTCACGACCATTCAAAAATACAGTGAGAAAATAATTCGAGATGAGCAAAATATTTGGATTGAACGTTTAAACACACAAACGCATGCTGACGAAGCCCAGACACATAGCAACGCTCATGTGTCTGCCAAAACAGACACCCATGAGCATGTGAGTTTTGACAGTGCAATTCAGTGGATGCAGCGCAAAGATGTAGTCGGGCAAGCAAACGTAGAAAGTCCGTTTCAGCGTTTTTATATTTTGCCAGATGAAAAAATGCGGGTGCAATTGCAGGATGTCGATCAAGAAATGCTAGGGATGAAAAACTGTTGGCGCTGTGAATATAGTTTGATTCATCCTGACATTTTAAAGCGAGCACAATTGATTCAACGTGATCCGAAGTTAGCGCATTATCAAATACGCAGTGCTGGGCAAACGTTGAATATTATATGGAGTGAACAGGATCAACTGGTTCAAAAATACGAATTGCTCAAACCGACCTCAGGCTATGCCAAAACCTTTACCGTGCGCAAAATTGGCCAACATGTTGCTATACCTTGGACACAAACAGAAAAATACAGCGAACGTGACTATGCGGACTTTAGTGATTAGCCGATGAGTTTTTGACTTTTAATTTCGACGTTACAATAGAAATACCCGTGATTTTTTTGGGAAAAATAAGCGCTTAGGACTGTGCCGCTTGTACGGTTAAACCACTCCACCGCTTAAACGCACGTCGAAAATTAGTGGCATCGTTAATTTGTAAATACTGAGAAATCTGTTCAGTTTTAAAACCATGTACACGATATAAAATTATGGCAGTATGCAAACGACTTTGATCGAGTTGCGCCTGAAAATGGGTCTGATGCTTTTTCAGTTTACGTTTTAAGGTGGCAGAACTCATTTGAAAATAGTCAGCGGTTTGTTCAAGTTGAATATTATTTTGAATATTCTGCATTAAATATTGGTGCAAACTGAGCAAAAAACTCTGTTGAATATTTTGAGCTGTCATTTCTTTCAGCGCATATTGATAACTGATTGAAGCTAAGGTCGAAGAGGCATTGGGAAGTTTTTCATAAATCAAATCGCGAGGTAGGCTCATCATGTTGATCGGGCGATTAAACTCTAAAGCACTGCCTAAATGTGTCCAATATTGTTCAATATAATCCGGTTCAGAAAAATTAAACTCGAATTTCCACGCTAATTTGGCTTGGTACAGTTGACGGCTAAACGCTTGTACTGCACTCATTGCGCTTTCGATTAAAAAGCGATTTTCAAGCTTGTTTTCATCTAACCAATAAATATGAATATGGCTTTGACTGTACATGAGTCGAGGGCATAACCAAGGTGAAACGGACGCGGAAAATGTTAAATAACGGCTAAGTGCCTCATCGAAGGTCGATGCATAAAGCATGGATTTAATGGCGTCATTAAAGGGGGTGGTTAGGCTGCGTTGACCAAATAAAAAACTGATGTCCTGATTGCGAAAACACTGTTCAGCATTTTTTAAAACCTGTTGTAACTGTTGTTGACTAATTAGTTTTTGCCCCGAAAAGATATCTTCTAAGAAAATACTGCTGCCACTGAGCAGGACGTGATGTTCGACTTCATGACTCGCTGCCAAATCAATTAAAATAGACAATTGATGATGCGCAGGAATGTAGCTGTAGTCGCATTCAAAGCTCATACCATGACTCGCTTCGGTGAGTAGTACTGCTTCACTTGGAGCAATTGCTGATTTAAGGCACTCAAGAGTTGTTGGGCAGTTTGGTATTGTCCGACAGCGCAGCAGGTCGTGAGTGCTTTTAGAGGAATGTGCACAGACAGATCACGTTGATAATAAGCACTGACCATAAGCATGCGTTCAAGTTGAGCAGCCATTTTTTCAGCCTGTTGTAGCTTAGTCTCTGGTAACAACATAATAAAACGATCTCCTGCGAAGCGGCAGAGCAGGTCTTGTGGTCGTAAGTTTAAGCTAATCAATTGTGAAACATGCTGTAAAATAGATGTGCCTTCATCAAAGCCATGTGTTTGATTAATCTGATTAAAATTATGCATATCTAGCAGTATAACGGACATGTCGCTGGGTTCATGCAAGTTTTGCTCGATTGCGGCTTTGAGCTGTGTTTTAAAATAATGAGCATCGGCCAAAGGGGTGAGTGCATCGAATAAGCGATGATCCCGATAAATACGTTCTCGTTTTTGCATGTGTTTAGAAATTGCCTGTTCTTCTTGATGCCAAAAATAAATCCCGATGGTAAATAGATACAGTCCAATTGGAAAAGGAATGGACTCAAGCCATGCATCCCACATGATTTCTTTAGGCAGGCGAATAAACTCATCTAAGCTGTCCATCCACATGTGGAAAAAAATAAAACACAGTCCATAAAAGATATAGTTGGTTACACGGCCCAAAGGACGGCTTTTAATAATAAAGAAAATCCAAATACCAATAAAAACAGTTGCTCCCCCTTCACCTAAAATATCGACCCAGTTCCATTCAGCAAATGACTTGCTCTGCCCAAGTAAGATAAACAACCAAAGGGATAAGCTACAGGCAGTCGCTACACATAATAAAGGCCAGCGGTAGTAAGCAAAGTATTTAGGCATAGCATTTTTTGAAATGATTTATTTTCGCCCAAGCTAAACAGATTTAGATGACAGTTTGATGGCAATGGCTAGGGTCAAAATAGATCAGGGTATTTTTGATTTTTGAGAATAAAAATGCTGAAAAACCCTATCTTTGAGGTGAATATGCATCATTCTGTATGCTCAGTATTTTCTCTATACAGATCAAATTAGCTCATTTTTTGCTGAAAAAGGCCAAAAACAAATAAAAAGGACAGATCGTAAAAGGCACTGTCACATCATGTTCACATTCAATTTCTATTGTGCGTTCAAACCATGCCACTTTGGCTTGAGGGGAAGAACATAATGCAAAATAATCAGAGCCGTTTCATGAAACATAAGCGTGCGGGTTTTCAGCTCAGCACACTGGTCCTGTCAATGCTGAGCATGACGCATCTACATGCCGAAGATAACACGGTGGAATATGTACAGGTCATTGGTCAAGCTGCAAGTATGGATAAAGCACTCAAAGAACAAAAACGTGCCGACCAAATCAGCAGTGTGGTACATGCCGATGGCATTGGACAATTACCCGATGACAATGCCGCAGAAGCGTTGCAACGGATACCAGGTGTATCTACAGAGCGTGACCAAGGCGAAGGACGTTTTGTTTCCGTTCGTGGTTTAGGCGCTGACTTAAATGCAGTAACCATCAATGGTACTTTGGTTCCCGCGCCTGAAAGCGATCGCCGTGGCGTAGCATTGGATGTCTTACCTTCAGAGCTAGTACAGTCATTGGCTGTGGTGAAAACGCTGACACCAGACATGGATGCCAACTCATTAGGTGGTACGGTGCAGGTTGAAAGTTTATCGGCTTTTGACCATGACGGTTTGTTTTATACGGGAACGATTGAAGGTGGTTATGATGAAAAACGGGAAAAATATAGCCCTAAAGCATCTGGTGCTATCAGTAATCGTTTCAGTGTTGGTGAGGGGCAAGACAACCTTGGGGTGGCACTGGCACTGAGTTATCAAAACCGAAAATTTGGCTCGGACAATGTTGAAACGGGTGGGGCTTGGGATGGTGACGCACTTGAAGAAACCGCAATGCGTCAATATGACATCGAGCGTGAGCGCATTGGTGCGGGTTTAAACTTTGATTACCGTCCGAATGACAGAGGCGAATACTATTTAAGAACTTTATATAGTCGCTTTAAAGACACTGAATCACGTCAGGAAGTGGCGGCTGAATTTTCTGATCCACAACTTGCAGGCCAGCGTGGTGATGCAGAAGTGACTCGTTCACTGAAGAGCCGTGAAGAAACACAAGAAATACAGTCTTTTGTCCTCGGTGGTAAGCAAGGTTTTGGCACGTGGACGGTGGAAGGTCAGCTCGGTTATAGCGAAGCATCGGAGGAAAATCCAGGGGGAATTTCGGGGGCAAAATACCAAGGTGATTTTAGTAATGTTGGATTTAATAGTACGCAAAAACCTGTAATTACGGCAGACCAAGATTTTTATGATGCGGCCAACTATGAGTTAGATTCGGTGTCGTGGGAAAAATCTAAAACCACCGATAAAGAATACAACGGTAAATTAGACTTTTTGAAAGACTATATGCTGGGGAATTATGCTGCTGCATTGAAGTTCGGCGGAAAAATCAGTCAACGTGAAAAAACCAACAATACCGATGAATGGAAATATGAAGATCTCAGTACGTCAAGTTCAGATTTCAATTCAAACAGCCATTATGAACTGGGTCAGTTTGGTCCAACCATTAATAAAAACGCTCTCTGTACACGACAAATTTCACAGAACCCTTATCCTATCAGGGTTCTGCCTTCTTAAAATTGCCAAAATTTCCTTAAACTCTTCTTTTTT
>NZ_JAMXXZ010000037.1:0-17891 GCF_024129285.1 Acinetobacter sp. S4397-1 | reverse complement strand
ACTCATTGAGATGTGTCATAGTATTCGTCGTTAGAAAACAATTATTATGACATTATTTCAATGAGTTATCTATTTTTGTCGTGTACAGAGGGTAATTAATATTGTCTTCACTATATTGTATATAAAGTTATACTTACTTGAAGCTCTTCTTAATATTCGTAGGTCGCTGTTTTAATAAAGAAATGTATCTCAATAGAAATTAATTAACAATTTCTTTGCTTATGATGGAAGTTTTTCTACTTTAGAAAGTATAGAATCTTTGTTATTGCTTGTATAAATTTGGTCTATCGTATTAATTTTTCCACTAACTATCATAAATAGAGGCAGACATGGAACTAAAACTGCTAGAGGTCGGACAGAATACGGAGCAACTAAGCTCGTGCCGTATATCTCTCATTTTAGGTGTCTATACCTCCAATAACTTATTAGATACCTTTTGTAAGATTTCCCGAAGGATTTTAGGCGTTAAAACCAGTATTCTGGGCTTTCATGGTGAACCCTATATCTGGTACAGCTGTGCACAGGGTTTTCGTGCCCTGCACGCACTTCAAGAGCAAGAGCTACCCTTTAAAGAAGCAGATGTGGTGACCCAGTTGCATCCTGATTACGCCGAGCTTTCCCAGTATGTTAAAAATCTTGGAGTCGCTCATCAGCGCTTGGTGGCTTTCAATCTTAAAGAAGCTGCCAATTCCTCTTTAGGGCAAGTGGTTTTCTTTGATGATGAAGCTGCGCCTTTCGATCCTGAAGACGTGGCCACAGTCAAACAGTTGGCAGAGAGTCTGGTGGGCCGGATTCGCCTGAGTGCAGAATATGATGAGTTGAAAGAGTTGCATGAACAGCAATGTGCGTTGAATTTCAGTAAGACCAAATTCTTTCAGATTATCGCCCATGACCTGCGAGCGCCATTCCATGGCTTGCTGGGTTTTTCAGAAGTCCTGTCGCAAGAGCGCGATACTCTGGATGAGGCCAGTGCACAGAATATTGCTGACTATTTATATGACACGGCTCAATCGACTTATAATCTGCTTGAGAGCCTGTTAACCTGGGCGATGGCTGAGGGCGGACGCTTTGTTTATCATCCAATTAATTATGAGCTGAAGCAGTCCAGTAAAATTGTCTGTGACGTGCTAAAGAGCCTGGCTTTGAAAAAGAATATTGAGCTTATCGATAATATTCCGGAAAGTATCAAAGTCCATGCCGACATTAATATGATCACCTCGGTATTACAGAACCTGGTATCCAATGCCCTTAAATTTACTCCGGTAAATCAAGGCGGGCAGGTGATTCTGGAGGCTGAGATGGAGGGTGAGCAAGTCAAGATTACGGTTCAGGATACAGGTCTGGGTATGACTGACGAGCAGATACAAAATCTGTTCAAGCCGAATCTGGTTGTCACGGTCAAGGGAACGAGCGAAGAGAAAGGTGCCGGTCTGGGGCTGGTGCTGTGTAAACGTTTTATTGACCTGAATCAGGGGCAGATCAGAGTAGAGTCAAGAGAAGGTCACGGCACCACTTTTACTGTACATTTGCCGAAAGTGATTAATGAACACCAGGCTTTGGTGATTGAAGACCGGCAGTTAGAAAAATCCTGAAAATAGGTCAGTTTCCGCCTAAAATATTCCCCCTGAGATCGAACTCCTGCTATAACTAAACAAAAAGTTTCAGGGGAAGAATGGAGCGATGAACGCCGTCCAGTTGCAGAAAACCTTAAGAGCCAGCCAATATGCTGAGCAGGTACTGGCCAAGCATCGGGCCAGCTTAGAGCAGGATTATGCGGTTGATCAGTTTCAGGGTTTCCTGAGTAGAACCGAGATTGATCATTTGATTCAGGCTGCTGTCGGGCAAATACAGGATGAAGCTGAATGGATGCGCGCCTTGCGTCTGCTCCGTGCTCGCTTGATGTTCCGCTGGATCTGGCAGGATGCCAATCAACTCACCCATGTGGTTCAGCTCACCCGCGAACTCTCCGATTTTGCTGATGCTGCCATTTGTGTCGCCAAAGATTTTGCACGTATTTCGCTGGTTGCCAAATATGGTGAACCGATCGGGTATAACGGCAAGGTGCAGGACCTGATTGTCATCGCCATGGGGAAATTGGGGGCACAAGAACTTAATCTTTCTAGTGATATTGATCTGGTTTTCGCCTTTGATGAACAGGGTGAAAGCAATGGGCGTAAATGCATTGATGTGCAGCAATTTTGTATTCTGTGGGGGCAAAAACTTATTCATCTGCTGGACCAGATTACAGCCGATGGTTTTGTCTTTCGGGTGGATATGCGCCTGCGTCCCTGGGGGGAGGGTTCTGCATTGGCCATTAGTCATGTCGCCTTGGAAAAATACCTGAGTCAGCATGGCCGTGAATGGGAGCGTTATGCCTGGATTAAAGCACGTATTGTCAATCCGAGTCCGGAAGGTGATGAACTGCTGGACATGACCCGTCCTTTTGTGTTCCGTAAATACGTCGATTACAGCGCATTTGAAGCCATGCGTGAAATGAAAGCCATGATCGAGCGTGAAGTACAGCGCCGGAATATTGAAGATGATATCAAGCTCGGTGCCGGTGGTATTCGCGAAGTCGAATTTATTGTGCAGGTATTTCAGTTGATTTATGGCGGCGCCAAACTGGAACTGCAAGACCGTCAGTGCCTGGTAAACCTAAACCATCTGGATGATGCGGAGTTGCTGGATGAGCAGGCAGTGGCTGATCTGGAAGATGCCTATCTGTTCCTGCGTCGGGTGGAGCACGCCATTCAAGCCTTGAATGACCAGCAAACCCAGTGTCTGCCGGTTGAGCCGGATTTGCGCCAGCGTTTGGTCGATACCTTGGGTTTTGCAGACTGGTCTGAATTTATGCATGTTCTGGATCAGAAACGTGCCAAGGTCACCTATCAGTTTGAGCATCTGATTAAGGAAACCGGGCCAGATCCTGAAATCAAAAGTTTTGCCCAACTCGAACAGCGACTTGATGAAGTATTGGATGACTCCGCCAAAAATTTGGTGCATGAATTCTGGTATGGACATGCCTTAAAAAAATTACCTGCCAAGGCCACTCAGCGTCTTAAAACCTTTTGGCCTTATCTGATCGAAGCGATTCTGAAATCAGATAAACCGAAAACTGCATTGGTCCGGCTGATGCCGCTGGTCGAATCTGTGATGCGTCGTACCGTCTATCTGGTGATGCTCATCGAGAGTAAAGGCGCTTTACAGCGACTGGTTAAAATGGCAACGGTCAGTCCGTGGATTTGTGAAGAACTTACCCATTATCCGGTCTTGCTGGATGAGTTTCTATCTATGGATTTTGAACTGCCTAAACGTCAAGATCTGGAGGATTCTTTACGCCAGCAATTGCTGCGTATTGAATTGGACCAGATTGAAGACCAGATGCGTGTACTGCGCCTGTTTAAAAAATCCAATGTACTAGCGGTGGCCGCCAGTGATGTATTGGCGGAAAGTCCACTGATGAAAGTCTCCGATGCCCTCACGGATATTGCGGAAGTATCGGTGAATGCTGCCTTACAGCTGGCCTATCAGATTACCGTGAAAAAACATGGTTTCCCGCTAGATGCGGAAGGCCAGCGTTGTACCTTAGATCATATGGCTTTTACCGTGATTGGTTATGGTAAGGTCGGCGGGATTGAACTCGGTTATGGCTCGGATCTGGATCTGGTGTTTATTCACTATATGGATGAACAGGCTGATACCAACGGGCTAAAACCAATCAGTGGTTTTAAATTTGCGATGCGTGTAGCGCAAAAGTTTATGTCATTGATGACGACACAGACCTTGGATGGCCGCGTCTATGAAGTCGATACCCGTTTACGTCCATCTGGCGAAGCAGGCCTGCTGGTCACCAGCCTGAAAGCCTTTGAGCATTATCAGCTGAAAAGTGCCTGGTTGTGGGAACATCAGGCGCTGGTGCGTGCGCGCAGTATTGCCGGTGAGCGTTGCCTTCGGGACAAGTTTGAGCAGCTACGCTGCCGGATTCTGACCCAGCCGCGTGAACAGGCACATGTACGTGCCGAAGTACTGAAGATGCGCCAGAAAATGAAAGACCATCTCGGTTCATCCAACGAGCAAAAAAAAGATGGAATTTTTCATTTAAAACAAGATGCAGGTGGTATCGTTGATATCGAATTTATGGCACAGTATGCGGTATTGGCTTGGAGTGGGACGAATAAAGATCTCGCCCATTACTCCGACAATGTAAGAATCCTTGAGGATGCCGCAAAGACAGGTTGCTTATCCAGCAACGATGCGACTGCTCTGATTCAAGCTTATCTCCGTGAACGCGCAGAGAGCCACCGCTTAGCCCTTGCAAATCAATCCATGCAAGTATCTGCAAGCGACTGGCACGATACCCGAATGACCGTTTGCAAGTTATGGCAAAGACTGATTGATCCAGCTGCAGCATTTGCGCTGGAGAGTGAATAATTGTGAAAAATTGGAGTTTGTGGCATGAATTTGGCTGATCGTGATGGTTTTATTTGGCAAGATGGACAACTGGTTGACTGGCGTGAGGCAAAAACTCACGTATTAACACATACCCTACATTACAGTATGGGGGTGTTTGAAGGTGTCCGTGCTTATGAAACCCCGAATGGAACGGCTATTTTCCGTCTAAAAGAACACACCAAACGTTTATTGAATTCTGCCAAAATCTATCAAATGAAAGTTCCATTTGATCAGGCAGCATTAGAACAAGCTCAAATTGATGTTGTTCGTGAAAATAAATTAGCATCTTGCTATTTACGTCCAATTA
This sequence comes from Acinetobacter sp. S4397-1, assembly GCF_024129285.1. Taxonomy (NCBI): domain Bacteria; kingdom Pseudomonadati; phylum Pseudomonadota; class Gammaproteobacteria; order Moraxellales; family Moraxellaceae; genus Acinetobacter; species Acinetobacter sp. S4397-1. Next base: position 13,132 of record NZ_JAMXXZ010000037.1, on the reverse strand, counting down.
TTTTTATTGGCTCTGAAAAGCTGGGTATTGCGGCAACAGACAATACTATTCATGCTGTGGTTGCAGCGTGGAGCTGGGGTGCTTATCTGGGCGAAGAGGCGATGGCGAAGGGGATTCGTGTGAAAACTTCTTCATTTACTCACCATCATCCAAACGTGACCATGTGTAAGGCGAAAGCTTCTGGTAACTATACCCTGTCTATCCTGGCTCATCAGGAAGTTGCACATTCGGGTTATGACGAAGCAATGCTGCTTGATCCACAAGGTTATGTATGCCAAGGTTCAGGCGAAAACGTCTTCCTGGTACGTGATGGCGTCATCCATACGCCTGATATTGCCGGTGGTGCACTGGATGGGATTACCCGTCAAACCATTATTACTATTGCCAAGGATCTGGGTTATGAAGTGGTAGAGCGCCGTATTACCCGGGATGAGTTCTATATTGCTGATGAAGCATTCTTTACCGGTACTGCGGCTGAAGTAACACCAATCCGTGAATATGATGACCGTCAAATTGGTGAAGGTGTCCGTGGTCCGATTACCACTCAAATCCAGAAAGCCTATTTTGATGCAGTTCAGGGCAGAGATCCTAAATATGCACACTGGTTAACTTATGTGAAATAAGATACTCAGTAATAAAAAAGGACTCATTCGAGTCCTTTTTTATTACTTGAAGAATTTATTAAATCTGATAAAAATCCCGATACCAGTCCACAAATTGCTTCACCCCATCGTCAACAGAAACAGAAGGTTTGTAACCTACACTTTGTTCAAGAGCAGAACTGTCGGCTAAAGTATCAGGCACATCCCCTTCCTGTAAGGGAAGCATTTCGATTAGGGCTTTTTTGCCAACAGAGTTTTCAATAGCTCGTATAAAGTCAATTAATTGTACGGGTGTACTATTGCCAATATTAAAAATCCGGAATGGTGCATTACTGGTTGATGGATCTGGATGATTGCTATCCCAAGTTAGGTTAGGCTCAGCAATTTGGTCACTGGAACGGATTACACCCTCAGCAATATCCTCGACAAAAGTAAAGTCACGGGTATGGTTGCCGTGGTTAAAGACTTGAATCGATTTGCCTTCTATAATGTTTTTGGTAAATTTAAAAGGTGCCATATCTGGGCGCCCCCAAGGACCATAGACAGTAAAGAAGCGTAAGCCTGTAGTTGGCAGTTTGAATAAATGGCTATAACTATGAGCCATCAACTCATTGGCGCGTTTGGTTGCTGCATAGAACTGAATGGGATGATTCACGCCCTGCTCTTCACTAAACGGCATTGTGGTGTTGGCCCCGTAAACACTACTTGTGCTCGCATAGGTCAGATGGGGTGTCTTGGCATAGCGGCAGGCTTCAATAATATGGGTAAAACCGACAATATTACTTTCGACATAACTCATCGGATTTTCAAGAGAATAACGCACACCTGCCTGTGCAGCCAGATGAATCACCCGGTCAAACTGGTGTTCCTGAAAACATCGATCCACTGCTGTCTTGTCTGCTAAATTGGCATGAATGAAATTAAACTGCCCTGTACTTTGCTCAGCTGTTGTAACCAAGTGGTCTACACGGGCCTGTTTTAAAGCAGGATCATAGTAGTCATTCATATTATCGAAACCGACTACATCATCACCACGTTCAAGCAGTTTTTTGGAGACGTGAAAGCCGATAAAACCCGCTGCTCCAGTTACAAGGACTTTCATTCATCACCTCCAAAAATATCACGGGTATACACTTTTTCTTCAACATCACTGAGATCTGCTGAGCGACGGTTAGCAATGATGACATTTGCTTGTTGTTTAAAAGTATTGAGATCGGTCACTACTTTAGATTTAAAAAACTCAGTTTCTTTTAGGCTGGGTTCATAAATAATGATTTCAATGCCTTTGGCTTTCAGTCGTTTCATCACACCTTGAATGGCTGAAGCACGGAAATTATCTGAACCACTTTTCATAACCAAACGATAGATACCCACTACAGATGGGTTTTTGGCAAGAATTGAATCGGCAATAAAATCTTTACGCGTACGGTTAGAGTCGACAATTGCCTGAATCAGATTGCTTGGAACCTGATGATAATTGGCCAGTAGTTGCTTGGTATCTTTTGGTAGACAGTAGCCACCATAACCAAAAGAGGGATTGTTATAATGATTGCCAATACGTTGATCTAAACATACCCCTTCAATAATCTGGCGGGTATCAAGATCAAAGGTTTGTGCATAGGTATCCAGTTCATTAAAATAAGCAACACGCATCGCCAAGTAAGTATTGGCAAATAACTTGATCGCTTCGGCTTCGGTAGAATCAGTAAACAGGATTGGGCTGTCTTTTTTAATAGCGCCTTCAATCAGCATGTCAGCAAATAACTCAGCACGTTCTGATTTTTCTCCGACAATAATCCGTGAGGGATATAGATTGTCATGCAGTGCTTTGCCTTCACGTAAAAATTCTGGAGAGAAGATAATATTGTCGGTATCAAACTTTTCTTTTACTGCTTTGGTAAAACCGACCGGCACGGTAGATTTGATAATCATCACGGCTTGAGGATTAATCTTAATTACATCACCAATGATACTTTCAACACTTTGAGTATTGAAGTAATTAGTCTTGGTATCGTAATCCGTCGGTGTGGCAATAATGACAAAGTCGGCATGCTGATAAGCTTCAGCTTTGTCGGTGGTTGCACGGAAATTGAGTTGCTTTTCTATCAAGAATTTAGAAATATCTTCATCCTGAATTGGAGAGATTTTTTGGTTTAACATCTCGACTTTGCTGTCAATAATATCCAATGCAATAACTTCATGATGTTGTGAGAAGATCATGGCATTGGAAAGGCCGACGTAACCGGTACCTGCAACTGCTATTTTCATATCAACCTGGTTTGTATTCTTTATTTAAGGAGCTTATCTATAACCTGATAAAGGTTGGCGAAAGCGATATTGCATCATATCACAAAGTATTTTTAGTGTTATGAAAGCATTAAAAGCAATATGATAACTTTGCTTTAGAGGTGGTATTATATGAGGTAGAATGCTGGCGGAAGATGAATACATGCAGGACAAGGTAAACGACTCACTCTCCAATCAGGCTCCAATGCAGTCTGAACAGAATATAGTGCTGTGCATGAAGTGGGGCACGAAATATGGGGCAGAGTATGTTAATCGTCTCTATAATATGGTTAAACGTCATACGACGGTTGACTTCAAAATGGTCTGTCTGACTGATCGTACTGAGGGCATTGATCCAGCTGTTGAATGTTTTCCTATTCCACCATTAGCTTTACCACCCGGTAGTCCTGAACGTGGCTGGAATAAACTTTCGACCTTTGAACCAGATTTATACGGGCTACAAGGTAATGCCTTATTCTTAGATCTAGACGTGGTCATTGTTGATAATATTGATGAGTTTTTTACATACCCCGGTGATTTTTTAATTATTCATGACTGGAAGCGGCCGTGGCGGATTACCGGAAACAGTTCTGTTTACCGTTTTAAACTGGGGGCTTTTCCAGGGCTTTTACCTTATTTTCGCGAAAACTTTGAAGAAATTCGAAAAAAATTTCGTAATGAACAGGCTTATCTGTCTTGGTATGTCGATCGTGAAGGCCAGCAGACTTATTGGCCAGATAGTTGGTGTAAAAGTTATAAATATCATTGTCTACAAAAGATTCCGATGGCTTATTTCAAGCCGCCAGTGAAGCCTGAAGGTGCCAAAATTATTATTTTTCATGGGGAAATCAATCCACCGGAGGCTATTAATGGTGGAGGCGGCAAATGGTATCGCTATGTATTGCCTTCACAGTGGATTAAAGATGCATGGCAATAATCCAGTACGCTCAAGACTGATTTTTTAAAGTGATCAAGCAAATGCAGAACATTGATATCGTGATTGCCTGGGTAGATGGTAATGATATTGAATTGAAAAAAAAGCGCCATAAGTATTTGACTGGTGAAGATGCGTCGGATGCGATTAGTGATACCCGTTTTGCCAGTAATAATGAAATTTATTACAATGTTGCCTCAATCCTGAAATATGTGCCTTTTTATCGCAATATTTTAATTGTGACCGATAACCAGCGACCCGCGTTTATTGATGAGTTTGCAGCTCAAGGTCTGTGTTCAGCCGATAAAATCCGGATTGTGGATCATCGTGAAATTTTTAGTGGTTATGAGCAATATCTGCCTACTTTCAATACTCGGTCTATTGAAAGTATGCTCTGGAATATTGAAGGACTATCAGATTACTTTATTTATCTGAATGATGATTTCTTCTTTAACTCAACCGCTCATATTGAAGACTTTCTACAAGGTGAGCATTTGGTAATTTACGGTCATTGGCAGAATAAGCTGGCTTTAAAAACCAAGCTGAAATATCGCCAGTTTATGAATAAACAATTTGCTAAGCCTATTCAACCTAAACATATGATTGCACAAATGCTGGGTGCGGATATTTTAGGTTTTAACAAATTTTTTGAAATCCATCATTATCCACATATCGTTGATCGTCAGATTTTGAAAGATTACTTATTGTCGCATCCTCGATTACTGGAAACTCAGGTCAAGTTTAAGTTTCGTAGTGTGGAGCAACTTAATCCAATCTCACTGATGAATCATCTTAAAATTCAGAAGCAACAGGTTGAACTCAAGCCTGATATTGAATTGGCCTATCTAAAAAATGAAGATAGTCGCAATAATTTTATTCAGGCACTCGATTACCCTACTATTAAATATGGCTGCATTCAAAGCCTAGACCAGCTGGACGCTGCAGCTGCTCAACAGATCAATGTAGCAATGCAGCAGAAGCTGGCGGGCTATTTACCGAATTCAATTTTAGTTTAAAGGTTCATGATGAAAGTTGTTACATATCTCATTAATTTGGACGGAAGTCATGAACGACTAGCGCGAGCAACACAGCAGCTGAATCAAGTCCATTGGCCTTTTGAACGTTTTTCTGCAGTCGATGGGCGTGGAAAAGCTTTAACTGAGTTCGAAAACTACGATGCTCAGGGAGCAAATCAGACCCTTGGACGTAGTCTGATGAACTCAGAGTTGGGGTGTTATCTAAGTCATTATGGTTGTGCAGAGAAATTTTTAAGTACAGATGCGGACTATCTGGTGGTCCTAGAGGACGATATGAAGATCGATCCAGACTTTAAAGATAAGCTTGATGGTACGATTGAATATCTGGATCAACATAAAGAGCTGGATTGGTATTTGATTAATATTGCAGCCAAAAAGAAAAAATTGAGCAAAGATATTACAGAGATTGATGGCATGAGTTTGTGGCATGCATTTTATTTTCCTATTCGTGGTCTAGGTTTAGTCTGGTCACGTAAAGGCGCCGAGGCGTTTATGCAGGCCGGAAAAACCATGACTATGCCTGTTGATATATTCTTTCAAACCTGGCTTAGTAAAAATGGGAAAGGTTTAGGGGTATGGCCCGCTTTGGTTAGACCCGCAGGATTAGACAGTGATATTTTAGGGACTGTTGCAGCGCAAGGTATTTCTCGTAAAGAAAAAGAAGGGCGTGGACTTTCTCACGGTATCAAAAAACAAAAACGGATGTGGCGTGATCGTTGTTATGCACTGAAACATTTAGTGTCAGTGAAGTAAATGTAAGTTGTATGAAAAATATTGTAATTAGTTTAAAAAGTGCCACTGCTCGCCGTGAGCACATTGTGCAAGAGTTTGGTAAACAGAATATTGAATTTGAGTTTTTTGATGCACTAACACCTGATCTGGCTCGTCCTTTAGCTGAAAAAATGCAACTCAATATTCAGAATGAATTTTTAAGCCCGGGTGAATTAGCTTGCTTTATGAGCCATGTGTCGATTTGGCAAAAAATGGTAGATGAGCAAATTCCTTATATGGCTATCTTTGAAGATGATGTGTACTTAGGTGAGGCTGCTGCTGAATTATTAAACAACTCAGCCTGGATCAGTCCAAAGTGGGATATTATTAAGACTGAAGCCTTTGCAAATCAAGTCTTTCTAGGCAAAACCAAGTCAGAAATAGCACATGGGATGCGTCATATTGTTCAACTCACGGGGAAGAATTTAGGGACTGCAGGTTATATTTTGAGTCTTAAGGGTGCTCAAAAATACTTGCAGTATGTTGGACAGATTCAATTGATCCCGCTAGACCAAGTGATGTTCAATGAATTTATACGGCATCAATTTCATTCTGTGTATCAAATGACCCCCGCTTTATGTATACAAGAAATGATACTTTTTCCTGAAAAGAAAACGGTTCTTTCTAGTGATTTGCTTGCTGAGCGGAAAGCCCGGATGAAAAAGCAAAAGAAAAAAGGTTGGGCAAAAGTTCAGCTGGAGATTTTACGTATATTGAAACAAGTAAAATATGCGTTAGTCGGTCAGCGTGTAGAGTTTAAATAAAAGTTGCTCTAGCAGTAAAGTTGAATATTTTGATATAACCCGTTTAAAAATACAAACGTGATGAAATGATAGGAACAGCTTGAAATGCGCATTCTAGTAACTGGTGGTGCTGGATTTATTGGTTCAGCGGTAATACGTCATATTATTGAAAACACCCATCATCATGTTTTAAATGTAGATAAGTTGACTTATGCAGGTAATCTTGAGTCACTTCACCTGATTGAAAAAAATGAACGTTATACGTTTAGTCAAACGGATATTTGTGATCAGGCACAAATAGAAACTATCTTTCAGGAATTTCAGCCAGACGCTGTGATGCATTTGGCTGCCGAGTCACATGTTGATCGCTCTATTGATAGTCCTATTGCATTTATTCAAACCAATATTATAGGGACTTATAGTTTATTAGAGGTTGCACGAAAATATTGGTTAAGTCTAACCAATGAAGCGAAAGAAGCTTTTCGTTTCCATCATATTTCAACTGATGAAGTCTATGGTGATTTAGAAGGAACCACAGATTTATTTACTGAGACAACCTCATATGCGCCAAGTTCACCATATTCTGCAAGTAAAGCCAGTTCAGATCATTTAGTCCGCGCTTGGTATCGAACATATAGACTACCAATAATTGTGACGAATTGTTCAAATAATTATGGACCATACCATTTCCCAGAGAAGCTCATTCCATTAGTAATTCTCAATGCTTTAGATGCTAAACCTCTGCCAATTTATGGAAAAGGCGATCAAATTCGTGATTGGTTATATGTTGAAGACCATGCACGTGCTTTATATAAGGTGGTGACTGAAGGTATGGTAGGGGAAACTTATAATATTGGTGGACATAATGAAAAACAAAACATAGAAGTTGTAAGAACCATTTGTAAAATCTTGGATGAATTAAGACCTCGGACCAATGGGCAGCAGTATGAGTCGCTTATTACTTTTGTGAAAGACCGTCCGGGGCACGATTTACGTTATGCCATAGATGCTACAAAAATCGAAAAAGAATTGGGTTGGGCGCCGCAAGAGACCTTTGAAACAGGAATTCGTAAAACGGTAGAGTGGTATTTAAATAATTTAGAATGGTGCTGTCGTGTGCAAGATGGCAGTTACCAGCGTGAAAGATTGGGTGTAAATATATAATGTCAAATCAAACCAAAGGAATCATTTTAGCTGGTGGTTCGGGAACAAGGTTATACCCAATCACAAAAGGTGTATCCAAGCAGCTATTACCAATTTATGATAAGCCCATGGTGTATTATCCACTTTCAGTACTCATGCTTGCAGGAATTCAGGATGTACTGATTATTACAACGCCTGAAGATTTGGATGGCTTTAAACGTTTGTTGGGTGATGGATCACAGTTTGGTATTCGATTGGAGTATGCGATTCAGCCAAGTCCAGATGGTTTAGCTCAAGCATTTATTATTGGTGAGAAATTTATCGGTGATAGCAATGTATGTTTAGTGCTAGGTGATAATATTTTCTATGGACAGGGTTTTACCCCAATGCTACGTCAAGCGGTTGCACGCCAAAAAGGTGCTACGGTATTCGGCTATCAGGTTAAAGATCCTGAGCGCTTTGGTGTAGTTGAGTTTGATGAACAAAAACGTGCAATTTCATTAGAAGAAAAACCAAAGCAGCCGAAGTCACATTTTGCGGTTACAGGATTGTATTTTTATGACAATGAGGTGATTCAAATTGCTAAACAAGTGAAGCCTTCTGAACGTGGAGAATTGGAAATTACCACAGTGAATCAAATGTATCTGGAGCGTGGAGCTTTAAATGTAGAGTTGCTGGGTCGGGGCTTTGCATGGCTAGATACCGGTACACATTCAAGCCTGCTTGAGGCTGCGCAATTTGTAGAAACAATTGAAAAGCGTCAAGGTTATAAAGTTGCTTGCTTGGAAGAAATTGCTTTGAATAATGGTTGGCTCAGTAAACAACAAGTATTAGAAATTGGTCAAACTATGAGTAAAAATGATTATGGTCAATATTTGATCTCACTGGTCAATTAGGTAAAACTGTGTATAAAAAAATAATACATGTGGGTATGGCTGATAAGTTCTTGCCTCCTCTGATTGACTTTATACAGAAAAAATTTTCACCAGAAAATAATACCTTTTATCTTTATGGCGATGAGAATGTATATGGTTTCTTGCGAGATAGAGGTGTATTTTTTTTAGGAGAAAAAGAAAATAATGTGAGTTATTTTCAACTTCTCTTAGAAATGTATAGTGCTGATAAAATTATTTTACATGGTTTATTTAGTTCAAAAGTTATAAAAATCCTATTTTACAACCCATGGTTATTAAAAAAATGTCATTGGTTAATGTGGGGTGGTGACTTGTATGAAACTAAACAAAAGAATGGATTATCTGGTTATTATAAAAAGATCGTTATAAAAAATATGGGGTATTTGCTGACATATCTTCCTGGAGATATTGAATATGCAAGAGCAAAATTTAGGGCTAAGGGAAAGTATTTAGAGAACCTTGGTTATTTGAGTAATATTTTTAGCCTTGATCATTATTCTGATAAAAATAATAGTGAAAATATTAATATTCTATTAGGAAATTCTGCGGATCCTGCAAACGAGCATATTGCGGCTCTGGATATACTTGAACAATTTAAAGATTCAAATATTAAAATCTATGTGCCTTTATCATATGGAAATCAAATATATGCAGAAAAAGTGATTAAATATGGGAAGACTATATTTGAGCATAAATTTGAAGCATTGACTGAGTTCATGCCATATGAAAAATATCAGAGCTTTCTTCAGAATATAGATATTGCTATCTTTAATCATCAAAGACAACAGGCAATGGGTAATACCATCAGTCTCTTGGGAATGGGTAAGATAGTGTATTTGAGAAAGGGAACATCTCAGTGGGAGCTATTCAAAGACAAGGAAATTGAGGTTTTTGATATTGAAACATTTAATTTAACTAATACTCAAAAATTAGTTAAAAATCAAAGTAAGATAAAAAGTTATTTTTCAAAAAAAAATTTTGAAAAAAAGTGGAAAAAATTATTGGAGTCTTAAGAAATGGCATATTTATCTAAAGAACAACTCAAGGAAATGGGTTTTAAATATTTAGGCGAAAATGTAAAAATCAGCGATAAAGCTTCCATTTATAATTGTGATCAGATTGAGATTGGCGATCATTCACGAATCGATGATTTTTGTGTTATTTCTGGTAAGGTGATAATAGGTAGAAACGTACATATTGCCCCAATGTGCTTAGTTGCAGGTGGTGAAAAAGGTATTGTCTTTAAAGACTTTTCTGGTTTAGCTTATCATGTACAAGTTTTTACACAGTCAGATGATTATAGTGGAGCATCTTTGACCAATCCAACTGTACCTACGAAATATAAAAGAGAAACAAAGCAAGAAGTTTCTTTAGGTAAGCATGTAATTGTGGGAGCAGGAGCTATTATATTTCCTGGAGTACATATTGCTGAAGGATGTTCAATAGGAGCTTTGACATTGGTTAATAAAAGCACTCAACAATGGGGGATTTATGTCGGAAATCCTGCAAAACGAGTAAAGGATCGAAAGAAGGATTTATTAGGCTTAGAGCTTGAGTATATAAATGACTGTATTTCAGTATAGAGTGAATTAATTCAATATGTTTTTTGAGTTTATAAGTTCTAATCAATGCCTTCAAAATACTGTTAATTATGAAAGGCTATATAGATTTAGGTTTTCGAAAACGGATATTAAGAAGTTTGCTGAAGTTACAGGAGATAATAATCCTATTCATTTAAATGAAGACTATGCAAGGACAACAGTTTTTCAGCGCCCAATAGTTCATGGTTTTTATGTGGGAAGTATATTTTCTAGGATTTTTGGTACAGATTATCCAGGTATTGGTACCATTTATTTAAATCAATCAATGAACTTTAAAGCACCAGTATTTATAGATCAAACTTATTATGCGCATATTATTGTTGATCAAGTTGATAAATATAAGGGACATATTAAAGTTTCAACTCTTGTGACTGATGAGTCTGGTACTAAAGTTTTTATAGGTGAAGCAATCTTAAAACACTCGATGTTTTGTATAGATATTTGATAATAAATGAATTGGTAGATCAATGATTCCTTTTAATAAAGCACCAGTATTGGGTTCTGAGACTAAATATCTAGTAGAAGCAATCCAATCTAAAAAACTTTCAGGTGATGGAAAGTATTCTAAACTATGTCAAAAATGGTTTGAAGATAGCCTCAACTGTAAAAAAACCTTACTTACGCCTTCATGTACACATGCACTAGAGTTGGCTGCATTACTTCTCGATATAGTAGAAGGTGATGAAGTCATTATGCCAAGCTATACCTTTGTCAGTACGGCAAATGCATTTGTTTTACGGGGTGCAAAAATTATTTTTGTAGACATTCGTCCTGACACGATGAATATAGATGAAACAAAAATTGAAGCAGCAATTACATCGAAAACAAAAGTGATTGTTCCAGTTCATTATGCAGGTGTTGCATGTGAAATGGATGTGATTATGGATTTGGCCGAAAAATACAATTTGTATGTAGTAGAAGATGCTGCTCAGGGGGTGATGTCTACTTATAAGGGAAAAGCATTAGGTACTATTGGTCATTTAGCAGCATTTAGTTTCCATGAAACAAAAAACTATACGAGTGGAGGAGAGGGTGGTTTACTGCTGATTAATGATGAAAATTTTATAGAAAGAGCTGAAATTATAAGAGAAAAAGGAACAAATCGGAGTCAGTTTTTTAGAGGTATGGTCGATAAATATACTTGGAGCGATATTGGTAGTAGTCTATTACCAAGTGAGCTACAGGCTGCTTATTTATTAGCACAGTTAGATGACGCTGAATTTATAAATCAAGAAAGGTTAAAAGCTTGGGATTATTATTATAAGGAATTATGCAACTTAGAACAGAGTCAAAAAATTGAGTTAACCGAGATTCCTCAACATTGCAAACATAATGCTCATATGTTTTATTTAAAGCTTAAAGACATAAGTGAAAGAGAGAATTTCATTCATTTCTTAAAAGATAAAGGAATTCAGGCAGCATTTCATTATATTCCTTTACATAGTTCACCAGCTGGTAAAAAGTACTCTGAATTTATCGGGGGTGATGAGTTCACTACTAAAGATAGTGAAAGATTGGTACGTTTACCTTTATGGTATGGTATTTCTGTTGCAGAACAGAGACTAGTAGTGAGAGCTATTTATGAGTTTTTTGAAAATATGAGTGGTACCAATTAAAAGATGGATTTATTAATTACTGTATATATCCCGACTTTCAATAGATTGTCTCTTTTAAAGAGAGCTGTAGATTCTGTATTATCACAATCTTATGAAAACTTTGAGCTTATTATCGTAGATGATTGCTCCACAGATGGAACGCAAGAATATTTAAAAAACCTAGTATCGATAGATTCACGTATTAAATATTTTCTTAAGGAAAAAAATAGCGGTGCATGTACAAGTCGTAATATTGCAATTGAAAATGCAAATGGACAATTGATTACTGGTTTAGATGATGATGATTACTTTCTATCAGATAGACTGGAGAGGTTCATAAGGTGTTGGGATTCAAAAGCCCATAATAACATTATAGCCCTAACATCCGGTTATCAAAAGTCGAATACTAGCTCCTTACGAAATAAGCCTATGCTTATAAAACAGAAAGATCTATTATTTGGAAATTTTGTTGGTAATCAAATTTTTACAGAAACTAAAACACTTCAAAATTTAAAGGGTTTTGATGCTAATTTAAAGATGTGGCAAGATTTAGATATGTGGTATCGTGTATTAAGTTTAGGTAATATTCAAAAAATTCCTCATGCAACTTATTTTTTTGATACTAGCCACCTCTTGGGTCGCATCAGTGAAGCAAAGGAGAGTAAAATATTTGAAACAACGAATTATTTTGTTGAAAAACATAAATTAACTCCTTTTGAAAAAAGAATGCTAAATAATCATCTATACTCTTACGGTGTGCTTAAAAGTAAAGATCAGTTTGCAAATATTTGTAAAGAAATCAATAAAATTTTCCGCCTTATTCGTTAAAGCAGATTAACAGATAATTCTTTTCTTTTTAGAAAATCAGGCTTCAATAAAAAATTTTTGATAATAAGTATCTTTTTTATTGGGTTTACTGCTATCAAATTTGTAGGTTAATTTGTATATCTTATGCTTGTCCTTTTTTAAAATATAATTATCTTTATCATTTACTTCTTTAAATAAAATTTTATTAAGTATATGACGATAATCTCCTATTTTTTCTAATTTATTTAATTTATATTGGAAAGGTTTAAAATTTCTATATAAAAGTTCGAAATAATAATCGATAAGGAAATAATCAATTAAGAGGTCATTTTTGACCCAATAATCAAAAAATAAATCTCGAAAAAGTTGTGCTATTGGATCATTTTTTCCAAACTTTAAAAAATTACCAGCCCATCTGCCTTTTGAAATAGAGTAATTTGGATAAATATTACTAGTAAGACTAAAAAAATCACTTTCAGTAATACATGAAGGCAAATTTTGTATAGTTAAATATGTAGAATCGATCCATATACCCCCATGATCAGCTAAAAGGCTAAATCTTAAAATATCTGATAATTGTGTATAAGAAATTTTTCCCTCTAAAAATTTTTCTGGTGGTGTTCTAAAAAGTATGCTGGCATCAGACATAGCCATAATTGACATAGAAGAATACCAAATCAAACACCTTAAAGTGGTTAT